>DATFWH010000167.1:0-8674 GCA_035259465.1 Binatia bacterium | reverse complement strand
TCGGCGATGAGCCGTCTGAGGTTTGGAATGTCCGCCGCGCTTGCGAGTTGAGAATCCCACGCTGCAACGACGCCGTCTTCGATTGGCAGGGAATAGGGGCGGAAATACTGCATGATCCCTCCCGCCGGATTGACCGGGTTTTTGGGTCGGGCATGCCGTCAAACCGGGCTCTACTAGACTGAAGACCTAGGGGGCTCCATTTTTATTCCCACGCTCGGCGAAATAATCGGGACATTAGACCAATCCCCCACGGAGGCAAGGTTTGATTAGGATAGGCAAAGGCTTGCAATAGTAGATTCTATCGACGAACGGTTTAATCAGGGAGACGCAGCGGCTTTCACTTCTTCGTCTCGCAAATCTCCCATGAAGTATCCCGTGGCGTCGGGCCGGTCTGCGCTGCGCCGACGACGCGCTTGGCCTCGTCCTGAATCCACAGGCTCCACGAGCCGTCGTCCAGTCTCCGCATGGCGACGTCGTAGGTGCGGCCGGCTTGGGCGGCGATCTTGACGACGGCCGGGCCGTAGTGATCGTAGCGCGCGACGCAGCCCGAATAGCCGCAGAAAGGCGGCAGGTAAATCGGCACGGCACTTCGCTCGGAGACCGACAGGCGGATCTCATGCGGTCCGGGGAGGACTTCGAAACTCAAATAGTAGCGGTCGCTCGCGAAGCCGTCGACCGCATCGACGCAGACGGCTCGCCCCCACGAAGAACGGTCGGGGACGATCTGCGCGACCTGCTCGCGCGGCCGGCGCGGCCCGGAGTAGGCCGCCATCGTCGTGCAGCCGCAGAGCGCGAAGAGCGCGAGCAGAAGAATGAGCCTGGTCATCGGACGCCCAAATACTCGGGCGCGTACGGCGCCCGACAAATATAATACTAATTTTTAGACCGACTTTCTCACCATCTTCCTCCCCTCGCCCTATCGGTCCTCCCCAGCCGCGAAAGCAGCGCCTTCAGCGTCTCGTTCGATTTCGGCGCGGCGGCGACGGCGCGCCTGGCGCGCTCGTAGGCGGCGCGGTACTCGGGATCGTCGCGCAGCCAGTAACAATGTTGAGATCCGCCGCCGGCGGTCCTGCGCGATCTTATCTGGTCCCCGCGCTCCTGCACGTACGCGGCGAGATAGACGCGCTTGCGCGGGTGCGCGACGCCGGCGAACATCGTTAAATACTCCGGCGCGATGACGCCGGGATTTTTCGGCGGATGTCCGATGTATCGGTGCGAGCGTCCGTGTCTGCCCCTCACGGCTTTTCTTTGAGATTATCGAAGGTCTGCCGCTCATCGGCCTGCGCAGAAGAATCCGCGTCGGGGCCGGGAATCGAGATCGTCCGCGTCGTCGACTCCGCCGCCGCCTTGGCCCTCTCTTCGGCTCGCCTCTTCTCTTGTTCTTCCGGAGTGATGACGCGGATGGTCATGTGGGTCGGCCCCATCGGCAGGTCCTCCATGCCCTCGCGATAGACACGCGGGCGCATGCCTTTCAGCATGAACTGCGCGAGGGAGTCGGAGTAGCGCTTGTGCGAGCCGATGATTTTGCCGGCATGCACGATCGGCGTGTCGTAGCCCACGAACGCGCGGCGGTAGGCCTCGTCCTCGGCCTCGTCGGTGAGCATCGTCTTCGCGAGGCGGAAGCATTCGCGGTAGGCCGCGTCTTTTTTCATCCACTGATAATGGCACATGGATGAGACGTCGGAGAGCTCCTCGGCGCGCTTGAGCCCCTTGCCGGCGACGAAGCCGGCGAGAAAGGCGCGCTGGCGGCGGTCGCCCAAATCGGCGAAGAGCTCGCTCGGCGCCGCGGGCGCGGGCGGGTTGGCGGTTTCGGTCGGTGAATCGGACATAAAAAATCCTCCTTGGTGGGTGGGTTGAATGATGCGGCGGTAAATTAAAGGAGAGACGTTAGAACAGGAGCGAAACGGAGCGCTTGTTAGCGAAATTTTTACGGATGCGGAGAGCGCGGCCGGCCGGCGCGCGGCGCGAATCCCGCGCGAGCGACGGCGGCGGAAGCCGCCGGCGGGGGCGGAGATCGATTTATATCAGCGGCGTCGTCAGCGCGCGGATGATCTCCGGCACGGCGTCGCTGCAATAGAGCTCGGCGAGGCCGAGCAGGACCGCCAGCGTCCGGGTGGTGCAGTAGACGCGGTAGAACGTCGCCAACCCGAAAGCCGCCCGCCGGCTCTCCCGCGCCAGATCGAACGCGGCGTGCAGCTCGTCGTTGCCGCGCACGCGCGGCTCGAGCGCGGAGAACCACCTCGACGTCAAAGTCACCTGATGTTCCATAATGAGAAAATTGTAGCGCGGCGATGTTGCGGGTCAATAGGGCGCGGATGAATTCTTGCCGACGATTGCTATCATGCTCCGAAATCGAAAACGAATCAAGAAAAATCTCGGCCAAAATGTCGCAGTATGTCGCAGTGTGACGCTTAAATTTTGAAAAAAAAGGCCCGGCTCTTTCGAGTCCGGGCCTTTTGCGGGAAGTTGTCTGTCGATGCGCTCAACTGCTCGCGACCTGCGCCTTGGCGCGCAGCTTCGCCATCAGGCCGTCGAGCGAATCTTTCTTCAGGATGCGCGCGAACTGCGAGCCGAAGTTGGAGACGATGCTGACGTCGTCGATGACGACGTCGTAGACTTTCCAGTCGCCGCCGGCGAGACGCATCTTATAGACGATCGGCGTCACGTCGCCGTTCGAGCCGACGACCTCGGTGTACACTTCGGCCGCATCGTTGTCGATCTTCTCGCGGCCGTAGTTCATCTTCTCGCCGCGATAGCTGCCGAGCGCGTTGGTGTAGGACGCCTCGGCGAACTGGATGAAGGCGGCGACGAACTCGTCCTCGCGCCCCTGGAGGCGGTCCCAGTCGGGGCCGAGCGAGCGCCGCGCCATCTCCCTGAAGTCGAAGCGCGGCAGAATGATCGCGCGCAGCTTCGGCTTGTTGTCGATGAAGTCCTGCTGGCTCTCGAACGTGCGCGTGATCGCGAGCACGCGCTCGAGCGTGTCGCGGATCGATTCCTTGGGCGTCGCCGCAAGCGCCGCGGACGCGGAGAAGACGATGAGCGCGGCGAGCGCGACCTTGATGTGCACAAATGTTCCCTTCATTGCCCAAATCTTCCTTTCGACTCGACGTTATTCCGACCGTGACTCGTGTTAGACGACGGCTGGAGGAAAAAGATGTACAAAGGAGCCTAACAGATTAACAAAAAAACAAAAGGCCGGCGGGGTACAAAAATCCGGGGCCTTTTTAGGCCGGGTCCGCGGCTCCCGTGCCGTCCCTAATCGCTTAACCGTGTTATACGGGGGTTAAGAACGGCGCTATTGGACCTTGGTCCAATACTCTACGGCGGGCCGCGGTCGACCCGCGAGCCGGAGACGCGCGAAGTTTCGGCAAAAAAAGCCCGGGCTCGTTTCCGCGCCGGGCCTTTGAGGGGCGGCGGGTTTAAGGCTCCACAAGCGGTGCCTGCTCCAGCACGTCGGCGGTCTGGCGCGCGACGGCGTCGAGCAGCGGCAAATAATCCTCGTCCGGCCTCTGCGGCCGGCGGTAGTGCGTCGAGAGCACGCCGAAAAAGCGCCCCGAGGAGGCGATCAGCGGCGTGGACTGGACGGCGGCGGCGCCGGCGGCGAGCACGATCTCCCGCCCCGGCGTGCCGGCGAAGATGTGGCTCCGGGCGACGTCCTCGACGATCACGCGCGCGCGCTTTTGGAGCGCCGCGCCGCAGGCGGTCGCGCCGCCGCGCACGGCGGCGAAATAGCGGAGGAAGAACGGATCGAACCCGCTCTGCGCCTCGATCACGAGCGCGCCGGAGACGGGATCGACCAGCTGGATGTTGCCCATGTCGGCCTTGGTCAGCGTGATCGCCGCGTCGAGCACCTCGGCCAGGAGCGCGCGGCGGTCGCGCGGCTCGACGGCGGCCTTCGCGAGCGTCAGCAGGATTTTATGGTAGGTGTTGCGGCGCGCGAGGCGTTCGAGACGCTCGCGGGAATCAGCGGAGAATATCCTCGCCTGCGCGGCGGAATTTTGCGCGCGCCGGGCGTCGGTTTGCAGCCAATGCGCGAGCGCAACGGCGCGCGTCGCGTTTTGTCGCTCGACGCCCGGTTTGACGTTTTGCACGGCGATTGCCTCCACCGTTAGCGGCGGCGCTTTGGCCATGGCGGATGTATCCTACTACGGCGGGGGCGGCTGTCAACGGGGGATTTGAAGGCGCTGTCACAGCCGCCGCGACGGCGCCAGGATCGTCGCGATGTAATCCAGCAAGCGGTCGGCGTTCTTTTCGCGGTATTCGACGTAGTCGGTCGCGAGGCGAAATTCGAAGAGGCTCAAGAAAATAGCTTCGTCGAGATAGCCCTTATCGACCGCCTCCTCGACGACATCGGTGAGCACGGAGCGCCGCTTCGGGTCTTTCGCGATGCGGTCGCGCTGGAATCCGAGATTCGCCTTCACGCGCGCGCGGTCGGCCTCCAGCTGGCCCGGAAACGTTTTGCCGTCGCGCCTTAGATTCCTCAGCGTCGCGGCGATGTCGTGGCCGATGCCGATAAAGACCTGCGGCTTCGCGTCACGCTTCCTTGCCAGCGCTTCCATGATCGCGAGGCCGAACCAAAATTCGGATTCCGGCTCATCGAGATTGGTCCCCAGCGGGAAACTGATGTCCGGAGTGTCGTCGGCGTGAAACACGACGACCGCCCGCCGGTTGACCACCCGGCGCCACTCGCGCCCGTTCGCCTGCGCCAGCTCCCTCAGCTGCTCCCAGCCGAACTCGTACGTCGGGTCGCTCACGACCGCGAGCGCGGCGTGCTTATAGGCGAGATCGAGCTTGCCCTGCGCGCGGTAGAGATCGGAGAGAAAGAGGTTGCCCGATCTTTCCCAGCGGTCGCGCTTGACGCCTTCCAGCATGTAGGTCTCGGCCGGCTTCGCGTCGCCCATCATCATGTAGGTGTGGCCGTACTCGATCCACCATACGGCGTTGTCCGGGCAGGCGTCGACGGCGGCCTTGTATTGGGCCACCGCCTCGCTGTGCTTGTGCGCCATGAAAGCTTTGAGCGCCGCCGCCTGCGCTTGCTGAGCGCTTTCCGAGCAGCGATAATTTTTCGGCAGGAAAGCCAGGCGCCAGTCGATGACGCGAAGCATATCGAGGGTATTCCCGATGCGCCGGGCGTCGGTCGTGTTCTTCAGCACATAGTCGCAGTCCGCCACCGCCCGCGCGCGCAGATTCTGCCACTCCTCCTTCGTGCGCTGCCGCTCGGCGGCGTCGGCGAGATACATGCACCGCATCCTGCGCGGCTCCGGATTGTTCGCGTCCGCCGCGACGGCGGCGTTATAGGAATCGAGAACGGGATCGCCCGTCGAGGCCTGCCTGGGCGCGAAACCCGTCGGCGCGCAGGCGGAGGCGAACAGGCAGACAACGAGGACAAAGCAAATTCGATTCATTGGCGGAAAATAGGACGAACGGGGCCGATTCGTCAACGGGTGATTCGTCAAGCTATTATTTCATGAACCCGTTCTTCTCGAGCCGCTGTAAAATCGATACGTCGACGAGGTCCTCGGGCTTGAGCTGCGCGATCTTGGGATTGCGCGAGCCCATGACCTGGATGGTCGCTTTGACCGCATCCATATTGGGATAAGGCCGGCGCTCAACTTTGGCGATGAGGTCGTCGTAGGTTTTGTCGCTGTCCTTCGGCTCGAGGCGAAGATTTTTCGCCAGGATGCTAACGACTCTCGCTTTGTTGGCGGGGTTGAGCATGAACGCGTTGCCTTCGACGACCGAGCGCACGACCGCCTCGGCCGCGCGCGGATTCTCTTTGACGTACTTGCGCGTGCTGACGAGCGCGTTGTTGACGAACGGCACGCCGAGCTCCTGCAGATTGCCCAGGTAGGAGAAGCCTTTGTCCCTGAGCGGCCCGGACACCGACGGGTCGACGATCGTCGCGTCGATGCGGCCGGCGATCAGCGCCTGCGCCCGCGTCGGCTCGTCGCCGACGACGAGAAAAGTTATGTGGTCTTTCTGCTCGTCCAGCTTGAAATGCTGGAGCATCAGAAAACAGGCGACGTGCGAGGAGCTGCCGAAGCCGCTGATGGCGATGCTTTTCCCGCGCAGGTCTTCGCCGCGCTTGATCTCCGGCCGCGCCCAGACGTCGTAGGTCAGGCGGTTCGTGATGCCCGCGATCATGACGTTGTCGGCGCCGCCGGCGACCGCCGAGGCAACGAGCACCGCGCCCGTCATGCCCAGCGGCGCCGAGCCGGAGAGGATCGCCTGCGTCATGCGGACGCCGCCGGTGATGAGCACGATGCTCGGGTCCAAGCCGTTCTTGCGGAAAATTCCCAGCTCTTTGGGGACCCAGAACGCCGCCGTGTCGTTGCGGATATTCGAATGGCCGATGACGATTTTTTCCAGCTCTTGCGCGCCGAGCGGCCGGGGAAAAAATATCGCACAGGCGGCGGCAACGATGAAATAAAGGCGGCGCTGCTTCATGAGCGAAGTCCGTAGCTGTGCGGCGATACTCACGCCTCGCGCCTCACGCCTCTAGGAATTCACATCCTGCTGGAACCATTCGAGCGGCAGCGGGCGGCCGGCGCCGCGCTCGACCGCGAGGTCGTAGATCGTCTTCGCCATCGCGGTGAACTGGATGCCGTAGCCGGGCCCGCCGTCGTGCCCCCAGCCGTGGCCGCCGTTGGCGAAGATCGTGATCTCGCCGTCGCTGTTGCGGCCGGGATCTTTTCCCGACACCAGGTCGGCGATCTCCGGCGCGTTTTTAAGCAGCTCGTTATGCGGCGGTATGTCGAGCGGGTCTTCCTCCGGGCCGCGCTTCAGCGAGTAGTCGCGGCCGTGCAGCCGATTGAAGATGACGATGCGGTCGGCGCGCCGGTAGCATTCGAGGTCGAATTCGTAGGGCAGGACGCCCGTCAAGTGCATGCCCTGCTCGATCCATGCGCCTTTGCACACCGCCTCGCGCGCGTTGGTCGCCGTCACGACCATGTCGGCGCCGCGCACCGCCTGCTCCGCGCTGTCGCAGGCGCGAATCTCCATGTCCTTGTAGATGCCGCGCATGCGGCGGACGAAATCATCCCGGTTGGCCGCTTTGCGGCTGAACACGCTCACCGTCTCGATCGGCCGGACGAAGCGCATCGCTTCGATCGCGGCGGTCGCCTGCCAGCCCGAGCCGATCAGCGCCATCGCTCGGGTATTTTTTTTCGCCATCGTGCGCGCCGCGATGGCGTTGGTCGCCTGCACGCGCATTTTTTGCAGATAGCCGTCGTGGATGATCGCCAGGAGATCGCCGCTGTGGATGTCGTAGAGCAGATCGAGCGAGCAGTTGAGCGCACCGTGAAAATAGTTCACGCGCGTCGGGTCGATGCGCGGGTCGGGCCGGCTGTGCGTGACGATGCGGATGTCGTAGACGCCTTGAGCGCCGAGAATGCCCTCGTGCGTGTTCGCGAGGAAGCGGCCGTCGCGCGTCGGCGCAAAAGTAAAGGTCCGCGGGCGGTTGGCGGTCTCGCCCCGGTCGAGCTCGAGATAGGCGCGGTCGAGCGCCTTGACGGTCGCCTCCATCGTCAAAAGCTTCTCGACGTCGGCGTTGTTTAGTAGGAGGACGGAAGACATGTTGAAATCTCTTCGTCCCAGCTTATACGGCGAGAAGGGAAATAAAAAAAGGCCCGGGCTCTTGCGGGCCCCGGGCCGTTTCGATTTTTAATTTCGGGAGGCCGGACTAAAAACTACTATTTTCGGCCTTGTCTTGCTTGTCCTGCGGTATAAGCCTCAGGATCACTTCGGCGCAGTCCGAAGCCGTAATGAGCTTTTGCCAACTCGGCAGAGCGCTGCCCGCCCGGTCGGTGATGATTATAAAGTTGTCGGCGACATTCCACAGCGATTCTCTGAGCGGCCCGCTGCGCAGCTCCGGCTCCTGGACCAATTTTTTATAGAGCGCCTCGCTGATGACCTGCGGGGTGACATTGACCTGCGGACGGCTGCGCATGCTCCAGCCGACGACCGACAGGATCTGCTCGATTCCGTTCAGGTAGCCCAATATGAATTCCTGGCGCGCCGCGCCGTTATAGCTCATCCACTCCTTGCCGGTGAGCTCCAGCGGTGCGGCTTTGACCGGGCGGGAGTGGAGAAAGGTAAGGCAGAGCAACGCCAGGCAAACGATGGCGGTTTTTTTCATCTTCATGGGAACCCCCCATTCCAAGCTTCGGGGGGTGGAGACTGTCACCCGGCCTCTCCGGGGTCAAGGTCGTGGGGGTCACGTAATGGTCCTTATCATGTGACCCCTTGGGGCCTGGGGATTTCGCAATCCCCAACACGAATCCGTCGCGTAGATCATCGCACTGGCGGCGGCGACGCCGCCTGGCCGCGCGGCGCCTTGACGAGCGCGTAGCCCCTCGACTCCATGCAGCTGTACCAAAGCTTCCGCGAATCGTCGCGCTCGGCCATGCTCGTGCCGACGTCGTTCATCTCGTTTGTGAGATCGGCAAAGCCCGTGCGCGGCTCGGTCTCGCATTCATCGCTGTCCTTTTTGAATTGCGCCGCCGTCGTGCCTTCCGGCCATCTGAGCTGATACGTGTACGCGCCGCAGGCGGCGAGGAGAAACAAGAGGAAGAGAAGCCGTTTCATCGCGGGAGAAACAGCGGAGATTCTGAATCTTTCCTCTTACGTCTGCCGCGTATTCTCCGTGAACAGCTCCTCCACGGTGAGGCCGTTG
>DATFWH010000166.1:0-18275 GCA_035259465.1 Binatia bacterium | reverse complement strand
CGACCGTTTTACGTGGGTGATCGCCGCCGCAGGAATATTCTGGCTGATGATCTTGCTGGGCGGGACGTTGGACGATTTACTCACGCGCAATCAGCTGCCATAGATCGTTCGCCCGCTCTGCATCAGGCTGCGGAAGAACGCTCGGCCGAAGCCGGATAAGCGCGGCGCAGCCGCGGCAAGACCTCCCGGCCGTAGCCTTCCAAAAACGCCCGCTGATCGGGACCGGCGGAGTGAAAGATGAGGTGATCGAAGCCGAGCTTGATGTAATGCTGGGCGAAGCGCACATGCGCGTCGGGGTCGGCCGAGATGCAAACGGCCCGGCGGATCGTGTCGGAGCCGACGACGGCGCCGTTCTGCTCGGACATCTGCGGCGTGTAAATCCGCTCCGTAAACAGTGCCGGGACGAAAGTCCCCGCCCAGTACTCTTTCCGCGCGCGGATCGCGCCATCCTCGTCGTCGGTGAACGCGACCGCGAGTTCGATCATCCGGGGCATCCGCGGCGCGTCCTTCGCCGCCTCGGCCGCGCCGTAGGCGAAGTTCTCGAAAATCTGCCGGTACGTTTCCGGGTCTTCGCCGCCGACCGTGATCAGCGCGTCGCCGTACCTTCCGGCGAAACGGGCGCTGTTCGGGACCAAGGCTGAAATGTAAATCGGGATCGGCTGCGTGGGCGGTGTATAAAGCTTCGCCTGCCGCGTCTGATAGTGGACTCCCCGGTGGGTGACCTTCTCGCCGCTCCATAACTTGCGCGTCAGCTCGATCGCCTCGCTTAACCGCTCGCGGCGAATTTTGTATTCGGGCCATTCCCCGGTGACGGGGTATTCGTTCAGCGCCTCTCCGGTACCGACGCCGAGAAACGTGCGGCCCGGCGCTAGACAATCGAGCGTAGCCGCCGCCTGCGCAATTATTGCCGGATGATATCTGAGAATCGGGCAGGTGATGCCCGTGCCAAGCTGGATGCGCTGCGTGCGCGCGGCCACGGCACCGAGCCAGGTCCAGACGAAGCACGCCTGGCCTTTCTCGGCCCACGGATGAAAATGGTCGCTCGCCTCGACGGAATCGAATCCCGCCTGCTCGGCGCCGACGGCGTATTCGAGGAGCTCCTGCGGCGCGTATTGCTCCGTGCCGGCTTTCCAGCCGAATTTAACGTTGGCCATGCGTCAATTCTGGCCGTGACGCCGAAAACGCTCAAGACGGGCATAAGCTTTATTCGTGTAACATTCAGGGTCGCGGCGAAGCCCGCTGCAGAATTTTCCTTTCTTGCAAAAGACGGGAAATTGCACTTATATCTCGCGTTTGATGGCGCAGGATTCCTCCATCGCCGAGTACGCGCAGCTGCTCGCGCGTGTTGACCTCTTTGCCGGACTCAGCCGGCTTACGCTGGCGAAGCTCGCGGCCCACCTCGTTCCCGTAGAATTGGCCGCCGGCGAAGAGTTGTTCCGCCAGGGCGAGCCCGGCGACGCGTTTTACTTGGTCAGCGCTGGAGAGATCGGGGTGTATGTGTCCGGCGCAGACGACGGCGAAAATCGCGTAGCCGTTCTTCGCGCGGGGGATCCTGTCGGCGAGATGGCGCTGCTTACGAACAGCCCCCGGTCGGCGACCATCCGGGCCGAAAGCGAGGGACGGCTACTTCGTCTCGATCGAGCGCGCTTTGTCCGGCTCGTCCGCGAGGAGCCGGACGTGCTGCTGGCGATTGCCGCGACCCTAAGCCGGCGCTTACAGACGACGCTTGCCTCGAGCGACGGAACGGCGGCGGAGGATAATATTGATGCGGTGGCGGAATCCGTCGA
This sequence comes from Binatia bacterium, assembly GCA_035259465.1. Lineage (GTDB taxonomy): Bacteria > Desulfobacterota > Binatia > UBA9968 > UBA9968 > JAJPJQ01. The sequence goes on along the minus strand of DATFWH010000166.1, from coordinate 16,488 downwards.
GGCGCCTCATTCTACTTCAGCCCAATCCACCGTGCGGCGGCGACGGCCGAACCGTCCCCTGATCGGTAGCCTGATTGCGGCTGTAATCTTTGTTTCCGGCTGGTTGCTCGCCCCTCCGGCGGGACTCTCGACCGCCGGTTGGCACGCGCTCGTCCTGCTGATGGCCGCGGTGCCCGTTCTCGCGGTCGAAGCGCTTCCCGACGGGATTCTAGCGCTGCTGGTCTGCGTAGCGTGGGTACTGGCCGGTGTAGCCCGGCCGGAAGTCGCGTTCGTGGGCTTTTCGTCGGCGACTTGGATTCTCGTCGTGAGTGTTCTCGCCGTCGGAGCGGCGATCGGCGCCTCGGGGGTGCTTTACCGTATGGCGCTGTGGATGGTGGCGCATACCAGAGGCGGCTTCGCCGGTCAGGTGATTGCACTCAGCCTGGCGGGTGTCATCATGGGACCGGCCGTTCCCAACGCCACGGGTAGAGTAACGATGATTGCGCCGGCGCTGCGCGAATTAGTGGAAGCGCTGGGTTATCCGGCGCGCTCGCCCGCAGCAGTCGGTCTCGCGATGGCGGCGCTCATGGGCTTCGGGCAGATGGCGGCGATCTTTCTCACCAGTTCGACGACGGCTGTGCTCGTCTTTGCGGTTCTGCCGGCGGAAACCCGCCGGGGCCTCGACTGGCTCGCTTGGGCCTACTATGCCGCACCGCCGCATTTGATTTTGCTTCTCGGCGTGATCGCTGTGATTTTCTGGCTGTATCGGCCGCCGCGCAGCGCGGGAATCGATAACAGCCGGCGCAACTTGCTCGACCTGCAGCGCGCGCTGCTCGGTCCGCCGTCGAGGCGCGAGCGGATCGCCGTCGTCGTGGGCGCCGGACTTATCATCGGCTTCGTCGCGCAACCGCTGCATGGGTTAAATCCCGCCTGGGTCGCGGTCTTGGCTCTGTCTTTACTGGCGGCCACGGGAGTCGCGACGGCGGCGACTCTGCGCGATGTCAACTGGAGCTTCGCTCTTTTGTTCGGCATGCTCGCCAGCATTTCGGAGGTCTTCTCCCGGACGCAGGTCGATCAATGGCTCGCGCAGGCGATCGTCGGCTCCGTCGGCGGCCTGGCCGGGACGCCGGCATTGTTTGTCTTCGCTCTCACGCTCCTGTGCTTCCTCGTAAGTTTTGTGCTGCGCTGGCAGGCCGCCGCGCCGCTCATCACAATAGCGCTCGGGCCGGTCGCCGCGGCGCAGGGCATAAGCCCGCTCGTCATAGGTCTCGTCGCGTTGATCGGGTGCAACCCCTTTTTCCTGCCGTACCAGAGCACCACTTATCTCGCGCTGTATCACGGGACCGGCGGCGAAGTTTTCAGCCATAAACAGGCGCGGCCGGTCGCGATAGCCTACGCGGTTTTTAGTGTCGTCGCGCTCGTAGCAAGTGTCTATATATGGAGGTTCATGGGGCTTTTCTGACGCCAAGCGAATCTTGACAACTTCTCCCCCATGTTCCAGAATCTCGTGAGCACCTGAGAGTCATTCCAAGGAGGCTTTATGTCGGAGATGAAAAGCGGCTGGCGGCCCGAGGAGGGGAAACGGGAATCTTCGCCGATTCATGTGAAGAAAATCGGCCACGTCGTCTTCAGCGTGAGCGACATCGAGCGCACCAGCAAATTTTGGACAGAGATCATGGGTTTTAAATTCTCCGACCGGAATGAGAAGGGCATGCGGTTCTTCCGCTCCGGCACGGACCATCACACGATCGCGCTACTTCAAGCGAATGATAAAAACGAGCTGCCCAAGCGCGGCGAGGTCGGATTCGACCATGTTGCCTTTGAGGTCGGCAGCGTCTCGGAGCTGTTCAAGATCCGCGATTTTCTCCGGTCGAAAGGCGTCGAGATTTTCTACGAAGGCCGCCGCGGCCCCGGCGGGAATCCCGGCGTCGAGTTCTACGACCCCGACGGCTACCAGATCGAGGTATACGCCTCGATGGATCAGGTAGGCAGCGACGGAAGAAGCCGTCCGGGAAACGAATGGAAGCGCGCGACGACGCTCGAAGAGGCCGTCGCCAATCCGCTGCCCGGCGCCGAATACTACTAAACCTTTCCAAGCGGCGGCGAAGGCGTTTGAGCCGATGATCTCCGTCCGCGGACTTGCAAAAGAGTTTCCCGCCGGCGGCGGGCGCGTCGCCGCGATCAAAAATCTAAATCTGGAAGTCGCTGAAGGCGAGTTTTTCGTCATCGTCGGCGCGAGCGGCTCGGGCAAGACGACGCTGCTGCGCGCCGTCGCCGGCCTGGAAGTGCCCGACCGCGGAACGATCAGCATCGGCGGGCGCGTCGTTTCGTCCGACGCTCCGCCCGCTTGGATTCCCTCGCAGCAGCGGAAGCTCGGCATGGTTTTCCAATCCTATGCCGTCTGGCCGCATCTCACGGTCTATCAAAACGTCGCGCTGCCGCTCACCGACGGAACGCACCGCGTGCGCCGGGGCGAAGTGGAAAAACGCGCGCGCGAGGCGCTTCGGCTCGTCCAGCTCGAGCAGGTCGCCGAGCGCTCGGCGACGCTGCTATCCGGCGGACAACAGCAGCGCGTCGCGCTGGCGCGGGCGATCGCCGTCAACCCGGGCATTCTTCTGATGGACGAGCCGCTGTCAAACCTCGACGCGCGGCTGCGCGAAGAAGTGCGCGGCAAGATTCGCGAGCTGGCGAAGCAGTTGGGCTCGACGGTCCTTTACGTGACTCACGACCAGGTCGAGGCGATGGCGATGGCCGACCGCATCGCGCTGATGCAGGCGGGCGAGCTGCTCCAGGTGGGAGCGCCCGCCGAGCTGTATTATCGTCCCGCAACGACGGACGTCGCGGATTTTTTCGGAACGATGAATTGGCTCGAGGGAAGGGTCGCGGCGCCCGGCGTTGCCGAGACGACTATCGGACCGCTGCGATTCGCCGCCGAGGCGGGCATCGGCGCGGACGTTCTGATCGGCTTCCGGCCGGAATGCGTCGCGCTGCTGGCGGCGGCCGCGCCGGAAATGCCGAATGTCTTTCCCGCGAGTCTTAAGGCGAGCGTGTTCTTAGGCGATCAGTCGCTTCTAACGCTCGCTGTCACGGATCGTAACGTCTGCGCAAAATGCCGCACGGTCGATCTCGACGGCGGCGTTTCGCTGCGCGTGCGCATCGATCCCGCCGACGTCATGGTTTTTTCCGCAGGAAGACGGCTCGGCGACGGCGTTGCCGATACTCTTTCCGGCGCCCGCGCGGCCGTGTAGCCTCGCGTTGCAATCGCCGGCGCCGTCGCGTAAGTTCCATCCGCATCCCGGCATCGAAAGGAGGCGCGTATGTCCGAACAGCTGAAGCACGCACGATTGTTATCGCTCGGCATATTCCTGCTTTGCTGCTCGTCGACGGCGGCATTTGGCGCGAGCGCGACGCTCACGCAGATGATCGAGGGCGCGAAGAAGGAGGGAGTCCTGCGCGCGCAGTGGTCGCAGAATACCTTCGGCGGCGGCGAGGGCTTCAACGATTTTATCGCCGGCATGAATAAGAAATACGGTCTCAACCTGAAGGGCCAGTTCACGCCGGGCCCCGACATGCAGGCTTTGATGGTGCGCATCGCGCAGGAGGCCGCGGCCGGGCAGCCGGCGAGCACCGACTTGTACATGGGCAACGCGCAGGCGCTGTTCGACGGGCTCAAGCAGCAGGTACTCAAGCCGATCGAATGGGGCGCGATCGTCGACCGCCGCCCGCCCAAGGACGGGAGCTTCGACGCGATCGCAGCCGATGGAACGCATATGGCGATCGCGACGGCGGTCGTTGGCATCGAATACAACACAAATCTTGTCAAAGGCACGGATATTCCGAAGCGCCTAACCGACGTGCTCAATCCGAAGTGGAAGGGGAAGATTGCGTCGACGCCATACGCGGCTGGCCTGCGGGAGCTGGCGATGCCGGGATTTCTCGGACGGGAGTATGTCATCGATTTCACGAAGAAGCTGTCCGGACAGATCGCGGGGCTCATCCGCTGCGGCGAAGCCGAGCGGCTCACGAGCGGCGAGTTCGCGATGCTCGTGCTCACCTGCGGCGGCAACGACGCCACGGTGCTCCAGCGGAGCGGCGCGCCGCTCGCGCAGACGATCGTGCAGGAGGGGACGGTGCTGCACATGCGCTATGCCGCGATTCCCAAGAATTCGCGCGCGCCGAACGCCGCCGCGCTGATGGCCGCGTACTGGCTCACGCCGGAAGCGCAGGCGCTGCTCTGGAAGCACGACGGCCTCGACCTCCATCTTTTTCCCGAATCGCACATGAAGAAGGACGTCGACCAGGTGCGCGCGGCGGGCGGCAAGATCGTCATCAACACCCCGGAGTGGCTCGCTTCGCTCAAAGGCTACGCCGAGACGCAGAAAGAGCTGGAGAAGATTTTGCGCGAGGGAGGCAAATAGCTCCGGCCGGTCTCTCGATGAAAGCGAGATCGATCGAATTGCCCCTCTTTTTCGTCCGGCGCTCTACGACTTCGCCCAGCCTTCTCTTTTTGGCGTCGCTGCCGATCGCGGTGATCGCGGTGTTCGTCGCCGTGATGATCTGGGTGAGCTTTCAGCGCGGCATGCTCGGCACGCCAGGCGCTGTCTACACGCTGGAGAATTATCTCGCGATCTTCGCCGATCCGTTTCTCTACCGCGTCCTGTGGAACACAGCGGTTTTCACCTCCACGACGACGGTGGTCGCTCTCGCGATCGGACTGCCGATCGCATGGCTCGCGGAGCGCACGACGATTCCCGGCAAGACGGCGATCTACGCCATCATGACGCTGGGACTTCTGATTCCCGGCATCTACACGGCGATGGGTTGGACGTTCATCGCCCATCCGCGCATCGGTTTTCTGAACCGCTGGCTCGTGGACCTTTTCAACTTGCAGGACGCGCCGCTCAACATCGCGACGCCGGTCGGCATGGGCTTCGTCCAGGGCCTCAGCCTCGCGGCCGTCGTCTTTATTCTGACGGCGCAGATGTTCCGCGCGATGAATCCTTCGCTCGAAGAGGCGGCGAAAGTCCACGGGCTGAGCTTCTTGAGGACGATCCACCGCGTCACGCTGCCGCTCGCGCTGCCGGGAATTCTCGCCGCAGTGATCTACGTCGTGACGATCGGCATCGCGACGTTCGATATTCCCGCCATCGTCGGACTCGGCAACCGCGTTTACATGCTGAGCACGTTCATCTATCTGAAAGTCCACCCGCAGGGCAGCGGCCTTCCCGAGTACGGCATCACCGGGGCGGTCGGCACGTGCATGATCGCCGTCGCCGCGCTGTTGACGCTGCTCTACGGACAGGTGCTGCGGAGCGGCCACCGCTTCGAGGTCGTCACCGGGAAAGGCTACCGCCCGGCGCTGATCGAGCTCGGCGGCTGGTCCGCCGCGGGCTGGTGTTTCATCGGGCTCTACGCCTTTGTCTCTAAAGTCTTGCCGCTCCTCCTTATCGTCTACGCGGCGCTCACGCCCTACTTCGCGCCGCCGTCGATGGAGATGATGCGCCATCTTTCGCTCGTGCATTTCACCAACATGGAATGGGGCCTCGTGCTGCGCGGCGCGCGCAACACCGCGCTGCTCGTCGCGGTGGTGCCGCTGCTCGTGCTTGTGTTCGCGTTCGCGATCTCGTGGCTCGTCGTGCGCTCGCGCAATCGCGCGCGCTACGCGATCGAGTTCGCCGCTTTTCTGCCGCAGGCGCTGCCCGAAGTGATTCTCGCAATCGGCGCGCTGCTGCTCGCGCTCTTCGTCCTCGGCGAGGCGGTGCCGCTCTACGGCTCGGTCTGGCTGATCGCGATCGTCTACGTCGCCGCGCGCATCGCCTTCGCCACGCGCGCGCTGAACGGCTCGCTGCTGCAGATTCACCGCGAGATGGAGGAGGCCGCTTTCGTCTCGGGTCTGTCGACGCTGCGCACGGCGCGGCGCGTGCTGCTGCCGCTGCTGCGCCCGACGCTGCTGTCGGTCTGGATCTGGACCGCCCTGCTCGTTTACCGCGAGCTGACGGTTGCGGTTTTTCTCGGGGTGCATGATAACATCACTTTCCCCGCGGTGATCTGGAGCTACTGGTACGCCGGCGGGATGAACAAGGCCTCTGCGGTGACGCTATTGATGACCGTGCTGCTCGCGCCGCTCATCGCGGTGTTTTGGTGGCTCGGCCGACGCGGGCAAGTGGCGGGGCAGTGAGACGCGCGTTCACTATTGCAGCATCGACTCGCAGCTCGAAGAGTGAATGAATCCGCAGATCAACCGCCTTCTCCTCGCAACGGCACTGCTCGGAACCTTCTTCGCCGGCACGACCACGCGGATTTTCAATATCTCGATGCCGACGGTCGCGTCGGCGCTGCAGACCGATCTCTTGGGAATCTCCTGGGCCCTGCTCGCCTATCAGCTCTCGAACATCGGGCTATCGATGATTTTCGGCCGCCTCGGCGACCGGTGGGGGAGAGACCGAATCTTCGGCGCGGGGTTTGCGGTCTTCACCGCGGGGTCGCTGCTCTGCGGCTTGTCGCAAAGTATCTTTCAATTGATCGCCTTCCGCCTCGTGCAGGGAATCGGCGCCTCGATGCTGCAGTCGTCGAGCCGCGCGATCGCGGCGGAGGCGGCGCCGGAGTCGCTCGCGGGCCGCGCGCAGGGATTCATGACCACCGCGCACCACACCGGATTTCTCCTGGGCCCGGCGATCGGCGGCATCATGATCGATTACCTCAGCTGGCGCTGGGCGTTTTTCTTTCTGGTGCCGATCGGCGCGGTCGGCGCCGTTTTGACGCTGGCGAATACCACGCGCCGGCGGGCGGAGGTAGACCGCTGGCCGGTCGACTATTTGGGAGCGGCGCTTGTTTTCGCCACCATTGCGACGCTGATTCTGCTGCTCGACCGCCGCGCGCTGCAAGTCCTGGGCGATCAGACGCGCGTCGTTCTCGGCTTGGCGTTTCTTCTCTTTCTCTGCGGCTTTCTCATCCATGAGAAGAGAGCGCCGCAGCCGTTCGTCGACCTGTCGCTCTTCAAGACGCGTATGTTCACGATGAGCGCAATCAGCCTGCTGATCGTGGCGACCTGTTATGCGTTGTGCAGCTTTCTGCTGCCGTTTTATATGCAGGAGGTTCTCGGTCTCTCGCCTTCGTTCATCGGGATTCTCTTCATGGCGCCGGCGGTGCTGACGCTCTCATTCGCGCCCGTGAGCGGTTATCTGTCGGACCGGGTGGGACCTAGACTGCCTGCAAGCTTGGGCATCGTGTTTCTGTGCGTCTCGTTTCTACTGGGCGGCTTCCTGCAGGTGGACTCGCACTGGCTTTTGCCCACGGTCATCGTGGCGCTCGGCGGCATCACCAACGGCCTCTTCAATCCCGCGAACTCGGTCAGCATGATCAGCATGATGCCGAGAGAACACCGCGGTTTCGCGACCAGCGTCAATCACGTGGTTTTCGGGATCGGGAACGTGCTCGGAATCGCGCTGGGCGGCGCGTTGATGACGTACTCCTTCGAAAGTCACACGGGCGCATCTGGCGCCGGACCGACGACGGAGAACGCCGCCGCGTTCGTCGCGGCCTTGAACGCGACGCTGCTAGCCGGTTTGGCCGCCAGCGCGGTCGGTATTTTTACTTCGGCGATGAGAGGTGCGAAGCGGAAGGCAATCCAACCGGCCTATGATTGATCGGTTTTTTTCGCGAGCGTCTTTAAGGCTTCGCCCGTAACCCGGTATACCGTCCACTCGTCCATCGCCCGCGCGCCGAGCTTTTTGTAAAACGCGATCGCCGGCTCGTTCCAGTCGAGCACCGACCATTCCATCCGCCCGCAGCCGCGCTCGACGGCGATCTCGGCCGCACGCGTGAGCAATTGCGTGCCCAGGCCGCGCCTGCGCCATTGAGGCAGAACGAAAAGATCCTCGATATAAAGGCCTGGACGGCCGAGGAAGGTGGAATAGTTATGAAAGAAAAGAAGAAAGCCCGCCGGCTCTTTGTCGGCGTAGCCGATGAGCGTCTCGGCGACGCGGCGTGAGCCGAAGAGCGATGCGCGCAATCCTTCCTCGGTCGCGACCGCCTCGTGCGCGAGCTTCTCGTATTCGGCCAGACCCCTGATGAGCGTGAGGATCACCGGCGCGTCGCGCTCGGTCGCCGGCTCGATGCGAAACTCGCTTGTTGTCATGGTTTCTTCCAAACGCCGATCTCGCGCCAGTCGCTTAGCCTCGTGATCAGGGGATGATCCTCCATTTGATTCCAAGGGCGATCGAGGAGTGCAACGGGCACTTTCATTTCACTCGCGAGAAACCTGGCCATCGTCGGCGAGTCTTCGACCGCGAAGGAAAAGCGCCGATCGGCGAGCTCCGGCAGCGTGATGGCGATCGTGTTATCGGTTGAGAACCTGCCGTATTTGTCCACCATGACGAAGTCGTGGTGGGGCACGTCGTGGCGCGCGAGCCACGCGCGCGATACATCGTGTGTCGATGGCGGCCGGCCGGTGACGATCGCGATCTCGCGGCCGGCATCCGCCCATTGCCTGAGAACCTCGACGGCGTCTCCGATCGGCGCCATCGCGAGCAGTTCTTCGTCATGGTGCGCGAGCCGGAACAGCTCCGCGATTTCCCGCATCTCAAGACCGCACGCTTCGCCGACTTCGAAGGTGTTCAGCTGATCGTAGGGAATCGTCTTGCCGAACTCACGCGCGGCGATCGCGAGCAGCGCCTGCGCTGTCTCGCAAAGCACGTCGTCCATGTCGACGTAGATGGTGTTGATTTGGGACATGCCGGTCACGTCGTATAATACGCGTTCTCTTTAATATACTCCTCGGTCAGATCGCAGCCCCAGACAATCGCCTTCGCCTTGCCGATACCGAGATGAACGCCGATCGTGGCCTCGGGTTGCGACAAATAGCTCCGCAGCGCTTCGAGATCGCAATCGACGGGCGCGCCGCGCTCGAAGACCTTGCCATCGCCGAAGCGGATCGTCACACGCTTGGGGTCGATTGCCGGATCGAAAGTTTTCCCCACCGCCGCAATGACGCGGCCCCAGTTGGGGTCAGCACCGTAGACGGCGGTTTTCACCAGCGGCGAGTTGACGACCGCTTTGCCGACGCGCTTCGCCTGCGCCTCGTTTTTCGCGCCGGAGACTTCGATGGCGATGAGCTTGGTCGCACCCTCGGCGTTGCGGCAGATCTCGCGCGCGAGATATTCGCTCACTTCCAACAAGGCCGCCTCGAACGCGGCCGGCTTTAGCGCGCCGGCGAGATCGTTCGCCATCAGGACGACGGTGTCGCTTGTGCTCGTGTCCGAGTCGATGCTGATCGAGTTGAATGTCCGGTCGACGACGCGCTTAAGCATCGGCTTGAGTGAATTCGCCGGCAGCGCGGCATCGGTCATAAGATAGACCAGCATCGTCGCCATATTCGGCTCGATCATCCCCGCGCCCTTGGCGATACCGGCGACGACGGCGTTGCCGACGCGCCGGGAAATAAATTTCGGCCAGCGGTCGGTCGTCATGATCGCCCGCGCCGCGAGCTCGAGGCCGTTCGGCTTGAGCTCGCCGCGGATGCCTTTCAATCCCGCGCGAATCTTGTCCATCGGCAGCGGCCGGCCGATGACGCCGGTCGAGAAGGGGAGCACGTCGCGCTCCTTGATGCCCAGCTCGCCGGCGACCAGCCGGCACATCTCGCGCGCGTTGTCGATGCCCTGCCGGCCCATCGCGACATTGGCGTTTTTGCTGTTGACGACGAGCGCCTGGACAAATCCATCGGCGATGTGCTCGCGCCCGACGATCACCGGCGCGCCGGGAAAGCGGTTGCGCGTGAACATCGCCGCGGCGTGCGCGCGGGTTTCCGAGTAGATAACCGTCAAGTCCAGCGTGTCATCTTTGATTCCGACATTTTTTGCGAGTGAGAGAAAACCCTTCGGTTGTAAAAATTCTTTCATTTTCGAATCCGACATCTTCCTCCTCCTAGGCAAAAACAATTATACTTTAGTTGTTAGCCGAGCGACATAAAAAAAGCCCGGCCGGCGGAGCCGGTCGGGCTTTTCACTCGAACGACTCTTCAAATCTATACGTTTACGACCACCACGCCTTTGGGCTCGAGATAGTAATCGAGCGCCTCCGGGCCGTGCTCGCGTCCGATGCCGCTCTGCTTCACGCCGCCGAACGGCAGCTCGTCGTAGCCGTAGTGAAGCGAGTTGACCCAGACGTTGCCGGCCTGGAGCCTGTCGATCGCCCTGTTGGCGCTGGCGAGGCTCCTGGTCCAGATCGAAGAGCCGAGTCCGAAGATCGAGCGGTTCGCTTTCTCGATCGCCTCGTCCAGGGTCTTGAACGTGAAGACGGGCAGCACCGGCCCGAAAGTCTCTTCCGTGCTGACTTTCGAATCTTCCGGCACATTGGTAAGCAGCGTCGGCAGGTAAAACCAGCCCTTGTCTAAATCGCCGCCCTTCGGCCGCTCACCGCCGAAGACAACTTTCGCGCCGCGCGATTTCGCGTCCTCGACCTGTTCCTCGATCTCTTTGCGCTGCGAGTCGATGTGGATAGGCCCCATGCGCGTCTCTTTGTTGGCGCCGTTGCCGACCGTCTTCGTCTTTAAAATCTCCGTCAGCTTGCCGACGAACGATTCCGCGATCGATTCCTGGAGGAACAGGCGCTTCACGCCGAGGCACATCTGGCCGCAGTTAAAGAAGCGGCCGATATCCGCCATTTTGATTGCGAGATCGAGATTGGCGTCGTCCATGACGATCATCGGGTCGCTGCCGCCGAGCTCCAGCGTGACGCGCTTGATCTCGCGGCCCGCGACTTCCATGACGTGCTTGCCGACCGGCGTCGAGCCGGTGAACGCGATGCGGCGGATGCGAGGGTTCTTTAGAATCTCTTCGCCGACCGTGCCGCCCGGGCCTGTGACGACGTTGACGGCGCCTTTCGGCAGCGTCTTTTGCGCCTTGCCCTCGCCGTAGGTCGCTTTTTGAATCTGCTCGATCGCGAGCAGCGTCGCGAGCGGCGTCGTGCTCGCGGGCTTGACGATGATCGTGTTGCCGGCCGCGAGCGCCGGACCCAATTTCGTTCCCATCAGCGTCAGCGGAAAGTTCCACGGCACGATGCCGGCGCAGACACCGATCGGCTGGCGCACGACCATGCCGTAGGCGTTCTTTTGCGGCAGCGGCACGTGGGCGCCGCGGACTTTGGAGGCGAGCCCGGCATAGAATTCGAGACCGTGCAGCAGGTGGTGGATTTCCAGGCCGGCTTCAAAAAGCGTCTTTCCCTGCTCTTTGGTGAGCGCCTGCGCGATCTCCCCCTGTTTTTGCTTGATCAGCTCGCAGGCGTTCTCGAGCATCTTGCCGCGGTCTTCGGCAGTGACATCGGACCATTCTTTAAACGCGGTTTCAGCCGCGCCGATCGCCTGCTCGACGTCCTTCTCGTTGCCTTTGGGAACCTTGTCTACGACCTCGCCGGTCGCGGGATTGCGCACTTCATACGTCTGGCCGCTCACAGAATCGACCTGCTCGCCGCCGATCAACATCTTCGCCATGTCGTTACCTCCATGGAAGTCAAAAGTTAAAAGTAAAAAGTAAAATTAGGAACGGAGAAAAGTAAAAAGGCGCAGCGAATTTTTGCCTTTTTACTTTTTAATTTTGCCTTGCTTTATCTGCCCTTGAACTGCGCGGTTCTTTTTTCGATGTACGCTTTGACGCCTTCGTTGCCGTCTTCGCTGCCGAAGGTCTGCGCCAGCACCTCGCGCTCGAACGCGAGGCCGTCGGGGAGCGAAAGCTCCCACCCGGTCTGCACCGCGCGCTTCACTTTGCCCACGGCGAGGCTCGCCTTGTTGGGCGTGACGAACTGCCGAGCGTAGTCCATGACCTGGCCGAGAAAGTTTTCGCGCTCGTAGACGTAGTGAATCAGTCCGATTTCGAGCGCCTCCTCGAAGGCGATCGTGCGTCCCGTCGCGCAGAGCTCGAGCGCGCGCCCCTTGCCGACGAGACGCGGCAGCCGCTGCGTCCCGCCCATGCCGGGCATAACGCCGAGATTGATCTCGGCCAAGCCCATGCGGCCGCCTTCCTTGCGAGCGATGCGGATGTCGCACGCCATCGCGATCTCCAGGCCGCCGCCCACGGCGTGGCCGTTGATCGCCGCGATAACGAGCTTGGGCGTATTTTCGAGGCGCATGAGCACTTCGTGCCCATGGAGGGCAAAATTATTTTTAAATGAAAGCGGTTTGTTTGCCAGCATATTGATGTCGGCGCCGGCGGAAAAAAACTTTTCGACTTTTCCGGTCAGCACCAGGACATGAACATTGTCGTCGAAGCGGGCTTGCAGGATGGCGTCGTCGAGCTCGCGCAGGAGCTCGTGCGTGTAGCTATTCACCGGCGGGCGGTTGAGCTCGATGAGCGCAACGCCGTTCTCCACCCGATACTCCACCGCCTTTTCGTTCGCCATTGTGGCCCGACCTCCGCTAGTAAGTTTCAATAAACTCTGTATCCGTCAACTCCCGTTAAGTCAAGGCCGCGCGTTCGTAAACAGGCGAAATTGTGCCTATTTATTACCGCTTTATTACTGCATCGGCTGTGCTAAGATGGGGCCGGAAAAAACATGCGCTGCCGCTTCGAAATCGTGTTTGTCCTCTCGCTTTGCGCGCTGTCCGCGTGCGTCAACAATGTCCCGCGCATCAGCTCCGAGGAGGAAAAGCAAATCAAAGAGCAGCTCGAAGCGGAATCGAAAGAGTGGCAGCAGAAGCAGCAGGAGAGGGTCGACGAGGTCGCGAGCCGTCTGCTCGAAGCGACCGGCACGCAGACGGTGATCCGCTTCGTCTTCGCCGCCCGCAGCGATCAGGTGAAAACATCGGCGATCCATCTCGATGCGGCCAACGCATGGACGGACGGCAAGACGGTTTGGATCACGCGCGGCATGCTGCGGTTTCTCAAAAACGACGACGAGCTCGCCGCCGTGCTCGGCCACGAGATGGGACATGCCCTGCGTGGGCATATACGGCAAGGCTTCGCGCAGGATCTTCTCGGCATGGTGCTGAGCATTCCGGCCGGAGTGTTCGGCGGCAATATCGCGCAGCAGGTCGCCCAGCGTATGGTCAACCTCGCATCGGCGAAATTCGACCGAGACCGCGAGCGCGAGGCCGACATGTACGGTCTGTTGTGGGCGCACCGCGCCGGCTACAACGTCGACGAGGGGAAAGAAGTCTTCAGGCGCATCGCGATCGAGATGCCGGGCAGCACCAGCGCAGGATTTCTCGCGACACATCCTACGGCGCCGGAAAGATTCTGGGCTCTAGATAAGATTGCTTCGGCCATCAAAGCCGGACAGGATCCGCTGATCGTTTTCGGTCCCAAGGGAGAGAATCTCAGGAGCGAAAATGCGAAAGCCGAACAGAATACGGAGCACGTGAAAGGCGAACAGAGTAACACCGAACACGCGAAGGCGGAGCATAAGTCGGCTGCGGATGCGGCGCCCGGGCAAGATGGGGAGTATTGATCGCATTCGCTTAAGGATCGTCGCTCTCGCGATCCTGGCTCTCCTCGGCGGATTGCCGTCGAAAGCCGATGCCGCCCCCGCGAAGCAGCTGCGCGTCGCCACGCGCGAAATCCCGCCGTTCGTCTATAAAGAAAACAACCGGCTCACCGGATTCAGCATCGAGCTGTGGCAGGCGATTGCCGCGGAGATGCGGCTCGGCAGCACGCTCGCAGAGTATTCGACAGTTCCGGATCTGCTCGATTCGGTCAAGGCCGGGAAGGCGGATCTCGGCATCGCGGCGATCTCGATCACCGCCGAGCGCAGCGTGGATTTCGATTTTTCCCAGCCGATGTTCGACGCCGGCCTGCAGGTCATGGTGCGCGACCAGCCCGGCGGCACCTCCGCGGGCGAGACTCTACGGCTCCTATTGTCATTCGCATTCCTGCCGTTCGTAGGTTTGACGTTGCTTTTTATCCTCGTGCCGGCGCATTTCGTCTGGTGGTCCGAGCGGCGGCACCCGCGCGGGATGATCGAAAACCACGCGTATTTTCCCGGAATTTTCGAGGCGTGCTGGTGGGCCGCCTCGACGCTCGCGACGCAGGCGGATCAGATGCCGCGCAGCGCATTCGGGCGCGCCATCGCAGTGCTCTGGATGTTCACGAGCGTCGTTTTCGTGGCGTATTTCACAGCGAGCGTCACGAGCTCGCTCACGGTCCAGCAGTTGCAGGGCGACATCAAAGGGCCTGAGGATCTTCCAGGCAAGCAGGTCGCGACGACGACGGGCAGCACGTCGTCGTTGTATTTACGCCAGCAGAACGTTTCGGTGACGGAGTTTCCCAGGATCGAGCAGGCGTACGACGCCCTTCTGAACGGGCAGGCCGACGCCGTCGTCTTCGACTCGCCGGTTTTACTTTACTATGCGGCGCATCAGGGGAAAGGAAAAGTCGCTCTCGTCGGCCCCGTCTTCCGGAAGGAAAGCTACGGCATCGTTTTCCCGGAGAACAGTCCGTATCGTTTGCATGTCAACAACGCCTTGCTGACGCTCAAAGAGAACGGCGTCTACCAGCGGCTTTACGATAAATGGTTTTCGAGCCGCCCGTAGTCCCGTGCGGGATCTAACTCACGCGCGCGGATTTAATTCTTTACGATATCCTCGAAGGTGGGCGTCGGCATGCCGGTTTTCCAGCTTGCGTCGCGCAGCTCCAGCATGTTGCCGCTTGGATCGAGAAAGTAAAGCTCCCGGCCGGTGAAGTGGCCGTGCGCGCGGTAGACGATCGGCTCGGCGATCTTGACGCCGATGCGCTCGAAGAGTTTGCAGGCCTGCTCGAACATATCCGGACTTACGTCGAACGCGTGGTGCAAGCGGTTGTCCTGTTCCGGCGTCCGCCGGACGGCTTCCTTTCGCTGGCAGAGGAGAATCGAATGGCCGCCGACGGCGAAGCAGGACATTTTCGAGCTGCCGAGTCGTCCCTTGTGCTGCAATCCTAAGACTTCGCCGTAAAACCGCTCCGCCTCGTCGAGATCGTTGACGGGAATCGACCAATGTGTCACGCCGTCGATTTTTAGCATGCCCATGGCGGCCTCCTGCGTCTCTGCACTATCGCACGGCAGAGACAATGTCCAGCCGCTTGGCAACGCGCGGCAAGTGTGACACAAGTGCCAGTAGCGGCCGAGGCACATCGGGAGGGGATGAGATGAAGCAAAGAAGAGCGCCGATCAAATGGCCGGACGGGGCGCGCATCGCGATCACGCCTTGCGTCGCGTTCGAGACTTGGCCGGAGGATCTGGGGACCGCAGTTTCCAAGCAGCAGGAAAACCGCCGGGGCTATCCCAAAGACGCGGTCACGAAAAAAAGTCTCGCGACGATAACCGACCGCGAGTTCGGCGAGCGTGTCGGCGTTTTCCGCTTTTTGGAAGTTTTTCGTAAGGAGGGCGTTCAAACAAGCTGGTTCCCGACCGGCATCACGATCGAGAATTATCCCGATGTCATCAAAGAAGCGGTGGCCGACGGCCACGAAATCGGCACCGAGACTTGGATCCACGATTACAGCTACATGAAAAAACCGGCGCAGGAAAAAAAGGACCTCCAGCGCACCGTCGAGGTCGTAAAGAAAGTCGTCGGCAAGCCGCCGGTCGGCTATCTATCCACCGGCGTTGCGCCGAGCGCGGACACGGTCGAGATCATCGCCGATCTCGGATACACGTATTGGATGGACCCGCAACACAACGAGACGCCTTACACATTGAGGGTGAAAAACAAAGAGCTGACCGCGCTGTCCTATTTTCAGGATCTGAACGACTATTCGAGCTACCAGCGCGCCGGTCGCACGCCGCGCGACCTGCTGCAAATGTGGAAGGATACCTTCGATTGTCTCTACGAAGAGGGCGAGAGCGACCCCAAATTCATGATCTGGGGCAATCACCCGTTCGTCGGCGGCCGGCCGTTCCGCGCGATCCTGCTGCGCGAATTTATCCGCTACGCCAAGGGCCATTCGAAAGTCTGGTTCGCGCGCGCCGGCGACATCGTCAAATGGGTGCGCGAGAATTACCGCGACGCGAACGTCGAGGAGTGGCCCAACTTCACGATCGCCGGGCGCCGCGGCAAGAAGACGGATTTGCTGAAGCTCAGATAAGAGTAGCTCGACCTCGAAACACTCGCGCATCGCTTCACATTGACGGCGCGATGCGCGATCCAATCTCATGGCGAAGAAAGACGCGCGTGAAGCCGCGCTGAAGCGCGGGCTGGAAGACCTTCAGCGAGCGGGCTTCGACCAGGCGGCTCTCGCCGCGACCTCGATCGAGCCTCTGACGCGGCGCATTGGAGAAAATGCCGCCGTCGATCTCGCCGTCGCGTTTCTTCTTGGACGCGTAGCGGATACCGCTGCCGTCGACGCGCTGATTAAGATCGAACGGGGGGCGACGGCGAAAGAGCTCAAGCGCGAGGCGCGGCGATCGCTCTTCAAGCTGGAGCAACGCGGCTTGACGGTCGCGCGCGAAGACGCGTCCGCCGATAGACGGCCGACTGTCGTACCGCTTTCGGAGATCGAAGGCTATCTCTCCATCATCGACGGCGCCGGCGACCGGCTCGTATGG
>DATFWH010000165.1:0-19418 GCA_035259465.1 Binatia bacterium | reverse complement strand
CGAAGACAAGGAAATCGTCGCCCTGCTGCGTCGGGCCATTCTTCCCGACCCGCGAGTATCCGCCAGGCTTACGATTCTCGCTTGGGCGGATTTGCGCCGGCTCCTCACGGACGAGGCCATCGAGGTTCTGTGGGAGCGAATTGAAGACGCACGGCAAAGAAATCCCGATGCGAAAAAACGTCATTGATCTTTTTTTTCATGAACTCGACCGCGCCCTGCAAAAACGCGCCCGTGTAATTGTCACGGGAGCGGCCGCGGGAAGTCTGTACGGCAACATTCGCCCCAGCGCCGATATCGATTTCGAAATTCGCGTGGCAAGGCGACGCGGCTCCAGGAACGAGGCAAACATGGCAGAGCTGATCGGCGAAGCTTCATCGAAGGCCGGCTTGGCGGTCAACTACTCCGACGACATCGGCCACTGGTCGATGATCGATTACCTCGACTATCGAAAAACTTCGAAGCGCTATAAAAGCTTTGGGCGACTCGACGTTCGCTTGATCGCGCCGGATTACTGGACGATCGGCAAAATGGCGCGGTCCATGAAACTCGACATCGACGACATGGTGGCGGTGATCAGGAAGCAGCGGCTTTCCGCCAATCGTCTCATTGCCTTATGGGCGCGAGCTTTGCGGGCCAGCCCCTTGTCTCTCGACAAAGGACGCTTCGCTAGGAATGTAGAAAACTTTCTGCGCGGATACGGGAAGAAAGTATGGGGAAAAAAGTTCGACACTGAAAGTGCCTTGAAATCTTTTAGAAAACGAGCCGGGCTCGGTCCTTCCTCCACAACGCCTCAATCGTAAACCATGCTGGTGAACGTGACGGCGGAGCCGGTCTCCTGCGTGAAAGCCTGATCGTACTTGAGCAGTCTGCCCTGCCGACCGCGCATTAAATAGGCGAGCGAATAGAGCGGCGAGAAGCCGCAGACGCGCCGCCGGTCCTGGTCCTTGGCGATCTCGCGAAAAAACCCCTCGGCGTCGGCGGCGGCGAGCTTCTCGATCGATTTTAAATCCTCCGCTTCGACCCAGCGCAGAAACTCGGGCGTGATCGGATCGCGGTCGCCGAACTGTGCGCCGACGTGCGCCAGATCGACGCCGGCGACGAAGCAGACACGGCGCGACTCCTGCGCGGCGAGATCGCCGAGCGCTCTCAAGAAATCGCCGATCGCGGCGTTTTTTTCCGGCGGTACGAGGCTGCGGAGGTTCATGTGAAACGACGTGACGAGAATCGGCACGATCTTGAACGGCCGGTCTTCGCCCGTGAGCCGCGCGCGCGCCGCGGCGGCGTATTTGAGATAGAGCACCTGAAACTCGAGCGAGTGCTCGGTGCGGTGCAAATATTCGTCGGCGAAGAGGTCGCCTTTGTAAGCTTGCTGCAATCGTCCGATGAAATCTTTGTCCGTCTCGACGGTCCCGAGCGGCGTCTCGAAGTCCTTCAGCGTCGCGACGAACGGATTCTCGCCCGCGCAGTGCGACGTGCCGAGAAGGATATAGAGGTCCGCGCCGGAGCTCTCGATCAGCTCCTTGTAGGCCCACGCGTAGCACGGGCCGCCGCGGTGAAAATCGATATGCGGCGCGACGACCGCGCGCGGCGCCGCGCGCCCGCCGTTGCTGTGCGGCGCGCCGGGGCCGTTCCCGGCGGTGAAATGGCCGAGCAGCTGCGCTTCGAGCTTGTCCGGCTCGGGACTGTAAACCCCGCCGACGTGCGCCGCCGCGCGGACCGATTGCCGACGGAAGTCGTCGACGATTTGTTTCTCGCGGTCCAGAAAGCGCTGGTTGTAGAGAAAGTAGCTCCGGTCCAGCATGTCGATCATCTTGTTCAGCTCGTCGGCCGGAAGAACCTGACCGGTCCTCTTCGCGTACGCTTCCTGAATATCGACGAGCGAATGGCGCCCGTCGAAATGCGCCAGCACGAAGTAGCCGGCCGGCGTGACGACGAGGGTCTCGGCGAAATGCGCGGGGTCTCTGAGATAGATGAGCGTCTTCCCGTCCCGCTGGACGGGAAACGCCTCGACGGGTCGGAGCAAAGGATGTTGTTCCATAGTTTTAGATGCCGTGGTTTTGGACGCGCTGTCAAGCGGACGGGGCTTGACTATGAACGAAACAGCAACGAAGATCGCCGCAATGAAAGGTCAGAAAATTGTAGAAATCCGGCCGCCAAAAATTCTCATGAAAGTCGGAGGTTCGATAGACGAGTCCGGCGCAATCTTGGCAATATATGGAAGAACTCTCGATCCGGCGAAAATAAGCAGGCAACTCGGAGTAGAACCGACGCGAAGCTTCAAGCGAGGCCATCGCATACGTTCAAACTCTCACCCGATGCAGCACGGGGCTTGGTTTCTCCAAGTGCGCGGTAAAACTCCCGACGGTCCGGAAGTGCAGCTGAGAAAACTGCTTCAGCAATTGCCAAAATCAGGCAAGATTTGGAAGGAACTCAACAGCAAATACACAATTCAGATTCGCTTTGGGCTTCACATGTCAGGATGGAATAAAGGTTTTGGGCTTACGCCCGACTTGTTGAAGCAACTCGCTAAAATGCGAGTCGAGCTGCAGTTCGATATTTACGCCTACGGTGAGGAAAAAGAGTAGCTACCCGATCCCGAGCTTTTCCTTCGCTTGCTGGCTAATCCGGCTCGGGTCCCACGGCGGGTCCCAGACGAGGTCGACGTTCGCCTCTTCGACGCCGTCGACGTTGTCGAGAATTTTCTGGCGCGCCTGGCCGGCGATCATGCCGCCCATGCCGCAGCCCGGCGCGGTCAGCGTCATCTTGACGTTGACCGTGCTCCCCTCGATCTGCACGTCGTATATGAGCCCCAGATCGACGATGTTGACCGGGATCTCCGGGTCGTAGCACATGCTCAGCACTTCGTAGATTTCTTCTTTGGTCGGCATGATCGACTCCTATCTCTGCTCGCTCGCCTGGCGCTTGCACTCCTCGCACGGGCAGAGCGAGCGCAAATATGGAAACGTGTAGATGCCGGTCTCGTGGCCGTCGGCCCAGCGGAACATGATCGCGTAATTTCCCACGGGCAGAATCTCCGCCAGCCCGGCGTCGGGAACGTAGACGAACTTGATGTCGCCGCCGTGTCCCTGGCAGCCGGCGCAGGGACAGAATCCGCGGAGATAGTCGAGCGCGTATTCGCCCACGTGGCCGTCGTCCCACGTGATGCGGACGACGCGGCGGGCCTTGACGTGGTTGATCTCGACGGGATAGTGCGCGGCCACGGGCTAGCTCGAAACGATCTTCAGCGCCTGTGCCTTGCGCGCCTGCTCGGAGACGACCGAGATCCGCCCCGCGAGCTTGGCGGCGACTTCCATGAAAATCTTGCTCACTTCGGAGTTCGGCTCCTGCACGAGGATCGGCACGCCCTTGTCGCCCCACTCGCGCAGCGCGGGCGTGATCGGGATTTCGCCCAGGAACGGGATTTTGAAATTCTCCGCCGCGCGCTCGGCGCCGCCGCGCGAGAAAATCTCGTGCTTCTTGTCGCAGTTGTCGCAGATGAAGTAGCTCATGTTCTCGACGATGCCGATGATCGGCACCATCACTTTGTCGAACATCGACTTGGCGCGGATCACGTCGGCGAGCGCGACCTGCTGCGGCGTGGCGACGAGCACGG
The DNA here is from genome assembly GCA_035259465.1 of Binatia bacterium. Classification (GTDB taxonomy): domain Bacteria; phylum Desulfobacterota; class Binatia; order UBA9968; family UBA9968; genus JAJPJQ01. Next base: position 15,805 of record DATFWH010000165.1, on the reverse strand, counting down.
CGCCGGTGACTTTGAGCTGCTGCGAAAACGTGATCTGCACGTCGCCGGTGCCCGGCGGCATGTCGACGATGAGATAGTCGAGGTCGCCCCACGCGACGTCGGCCATGAGCTGCTGCAGCGCCTTGCCGAGCATGGGTCCGCGCCAGATGACCGCCTGGTCGGGCTCGAGGAAAAATCCGATCGACATGACCGGCAGGCCGTGCGCGATCGGCGGCTTGAGCTTGAAGCCGCCGTTGACCGCGATCTTTTCCGGGTTGTCTTTGACGCCCATGAGGATCGGCACCGACGGTCCGTAAATATCGGCGTCGAGGAGTCCGACCGTCGCGCCGTGCTTCTTCAGCGCGACGGCGAGGTTCGTCGCGACGGTCGATTTGCCGACGCCGCCCTTGCCGGCGGCGATCAGCACGACGTTTTTGACCGTCGGCAGGAGGTCGACCTGCCCCGCGCCGGATTTGCTGCCGCGCACCTGCGCGCCGAAAGCGATCTCGAAATCGTTCACGCCGACCGCGGCCAACGCGCGGCGGCAATCGGTCTCGATCGTCTCGCGCAGCGGGCAAGCCGGCGTGGTGAGCTCGACCGTGAAGCGGACCTTGCCGTTCGCCACGTCGAGATTTTTCACCATCCCCAAGCTCACGATGTCCCGGTGTAGCTCGGGATCCTGCACTTTGCGCAGCGCGTCGAGCACAATTTCTTGCGTAATCGGCGGCATTTTTATCCTTTCTTTAAGCTTAAACGATAATCATAGGCTTTGAAAGTCCACGATGTCAATCACGCCTTTTCTCGCGGCGCGCAGACGCTTTTCGTCGACGAAAACTTGATCGATCTTTCCCCGTTTGGTAAAATCACCCGAGTCGCGTAACAAAGCGACGCTTAGAAGGAGGCTCCATGAAACGTTCTTTGACCGCTACGATCGCCGTCGCGCTTCTCCTCGCGCTCGCCGGCTGCTCGCAACCGCTGAGCACGCGCGAAAAGGCCACCGGCGTCGGCGCCCTCGGCGGCGCCGCCGCGGGAGGCATCATCGGCGCGACCGTGGGGGCCCCTGGCGTCGGCGCGGCTGTCGGCGGCGCCCTCGGCGCCGGCGCGGGCTTTTTGATCGGCGATCAAATGCAGCGCAACGAACAGGTTCAGGCCGACCAACAGCGCCAGATGGACCGCAACCGGGCCGAACAGGAGCGGCTGAAACAGCAGCAACAGCAGCAGCAACCCCCGCCGCCCCGCGAGTATTAATTCGACAGCTTTTTTGCGCTGAATTTGGGCTCGGCGCCGGCCATCAGGCGGTGAATGTTTTTCTCATGGCGCCAGATGATGAGCAACGCCATCGCCGTAACGACGGCGGTAGTCACCGCAGGGTAGCCGAGCAGCCAGACGGCGACGGGAGCGGTGGCGGCGGCCGCGATGGACGCGAGCGACACGATCCGGCCGGCGAGCGCGGTGACTAAAAAGACGATCACGAGCGCTCCGGCGGCCGCGGGCGTCAGCGCCAGCAGCGCGCCGAGCGCGGTCGCCACCCCTTTTCCTCCGCTGAACTTCAAAAAAACCGGAAAGAGATGGCCGAGAAAAGCCGCCAGAGCGGCGAGGCCGACGAATGTCGCGTCGAAGCCCAGACGTTGGGCCAAATAGACCGGCAGAAAACCCTTCGCGGCGTCGCCGATCAGCGTGAAGATGCCCAATTTTTTTCCGGCGACGCGCGCGACGTTGGTCGCGCCGACGTTGCCGCTGCCCGCTTTGCGCACGTCGACGCCGGAGAGATGACCGAGAATGTAGCCGGTCGGCACGGAGCCGAGAAGGTAGGCGAACGCTACCAGGAGGATTTCTGAAATCACTTCAGCTCAACCGCGGCCGTTAGTCGAGCGAAAGACGCGCTGGAGCGGCGTTCCCGTCGGATGAAAGAATTTCGAATCATGGCCGAGCCCGAAAGCCGCGCCATGAGAGCGAGCTTTACTTTTTCTTATAAAAGTCGGGATTCATCCGCGTGGTCGTGCCCGACTTCGTCAGCTCTTCCTCGAACATCTTGCGGATGTTCGGGTCCTCGTCGTGGTATTCGATCTGGTTGCCGCCGGCCTTGACGTCCTTGTCCACTTTCGTCACGTCGCCGAACTGCTCGCCGAGACTGTACTTGATCCCGCCCAAGCGCGGCGGCAGGTAGCGCGCGGGCGTCGCGCCGGTGTTGAAGTGCTGGTGCCACATCATCGGCGGCGGCGTGAACACGCTGCCGTCCTGCCAGTCGTAGCGCTTGATCGGCTCACCCTGGCGCCAGAAGAGCGAAAAGCCTTTGCCCTTGATGATGATGACGTTGAAGCCCGGGCCGTGGCGGTGCGCTTTCTTGTAGGTGCCGATCGGGAATTCCGAGATGTGCGCGGCCATCGAGCCGTTGGCCATCTCGAGCATCACGTTGGTGCCGCCGCCGCCGCGCTCCTTCCACTCTTCCAGCTTGAAGTTCCTCGCGTCGGCGATGAAGTTGGTGTCCCAGATGCGGCCGGTGTGCGCCGTGCCCTTGCCGCTGAAATACTCCGGCTCGCCGTTGAAGCGGTCGGTAAAATCGTAGGGAACGCTAAAGATGAAGTCGGCGTTGTGGAACAAGTTGAAGACGATCGGCATGCTGTTGACGGAGAAGAATCTGGCCGGTTCGCTGCCCTGGCCGTTGAAGTGCTGGTGCCAGGCGTTCAGCGGCAGCGCGAAGAGGCTTCCCTCCTGCCATTCGAAGGTCTGCTTCGCGCCTTTGTCGTTCCAGATCGTCGTCGCGCCGCGGCCCTTGAGGACGTAGATCATCTCTTCATATATCTGCCGCTGCGGCTTTAGATTTTTCCCGGCCGGAATCTCGCAGACATAGGCGCCGGTCGCGCCCTCGGCGCCTTCCATGTTGATGAACGCGCCCTCGCCGCCGATGCGGTCCCAATGCGCGAGCGGCACTTTACGCAAATCCTGGACAAAAAAGGTCTTGTTGATGGGAATTCCCTCGCCCTGCTGCCACTTGTCGTAGTAAGGGATATTGTCCATCACGTTTTCTGTCTGCGTCATCGGCTTGGCCATGCAAGTAACCTCCGCTTCAGGTCCTACGGCTAATATAGCATACAGGCGCCGAAATCAACCGAGCGCGGCGCAACAACTGGTTGACAACGCAGTGAAAACTCTACTAAATGGCAGCTAAATTTTTTAGTTTCGAGTTTTGGGTTTCGAGTTTGCCTCCCGACCTGAAACTTGAAACCAGAAACTAGAAACTCTTCTTTTACGGAGGTCGCCGTGGCCACATCGGTCATCGCTCCCATGCTCGGGAAGGTTCTGAAGATCGAAAAAAACGTCGGCGAGCCCGTCGAAGAAGACGATGTGGTGGTGGTGCTCGAGGCGATGAAGATGGAAATTCCGGTGGTCGCGCCGACGGCCGGCGTGATCAAAGCCGTCCTGGTGACGCCGGGTCAAGCGGTCGAGGCCGAGGAAACCCTGGCGGAAATCGAATAACTCGGCGCTGTATCAGCGAGGAGGAGTGTAAGCGTTGGATACTTGGACTTTCGGCTGGACCGTCGCGCTCATCGGCATGGGCGGCACAATGCTCGTGCTGTGGATTTTGAGCCTGCTTATTCTGCTGCTGAAAAAGCTCTTTCCGCAAAACGCCCAGCCCGCGGAGCGGGGCTGAACCATGGAATCGGCGCTCACCTCGGGTCTACAGGGGCTTTTCCTCGGCGCCGTCTCACTGACGCCCGGTCAGGCGGTGATGATCCTCGTCGGCTGCGGCCTGCTTTATCTCGGCATCCGCAAGGGGTACGAGCCGCTGCTGCTCTTGCCGATCGGCTTCGGCGCGGTCCTCGTCAACATCCCGCTCGCCGACATGATGGGCAAAGAAGGCTTCCTGCGCTTCTTCTACGACTTCGGCGTGCTCACGGAGATTTTCCCCCTGCTCATTTTCATCGGCATCGGCGCGATGACGGATTTCCAGCCGCTTTTGGAAAATCCCAAGATCATCCTGCTCGGCGCCGCCGGCCAGTTCGGCATCTTTCTCACGCTCCTGCTCGCGCTCGCGGTGGGCTTCGATAAGCTCGACGCGGTAGCGGTAGCGATCATCGGCGCGTGCGACGGGCCGACGGCGATTTACGTGAGCTCGAAATTCGCGCCGCACATGCTCGGCGCCGTCTCCGTCGCGGCCTATTCCTATATGTCGCTCGTGCCGCTGATCCAGCCGCCGATCATGCGCGCGCTGACGACGGATAAAGAGCGCAAGATCGTCATGGGCGTGGCCAAGCGCCCGGTCTCGAAGACGACCAAGATTCTCTTTCCCATCGTGGTGACGATTTTCGCCTCGATCCTCGCGCCGAAAGGCGCGCCGCTCATCGGCACCGTCATGCTGGGAAATCTCATGCGGGAGAGCGGCGTCGTCGAGCGGTTGAAGAGCGCCGCCGAAAACGAGATCGCGAACATCGTCACGCTGCTGCTCGGACTGTCGATCGGCGCCACGATGGAAGCCGCGAATTTCCTCCGTCCGCAGACGCTGCTCGTGCTCGCTCTCGGCTTTGTCGCGATCGGCCTCGATACCGCGGTCGGCGTCCTCTTCGGCAAGGCGATGTGCCTGCTCACCGGCGGCAAGATCAATCCGCTGATCGGCGCCGCCGGCATCTCGGCGTTTCCCATGTCGGCGCGCGTGGTCCAGGTCGAGGGGCAGAAGTACAACAAGAAGAGCTATCTCCTCATGCACGCGATGAGCGCCAACGCCGGCGGCCAGATCGGCTCGGTCATTGCGGCGGCCGTCATGCTCTCGGTCCTGCAAGGCATGGGCATCATCGCGGGATGAATAAGTTGAAGGGTTGAAGAGTTGAAGGGTTTCGGGGTTAAAATCTAGATAGGAGAGAACTAGTGTCATCTATTTAACCCTTAAACCCTGCAACCCTTAAACCTTTAAACAATCAACTTTCGCTCCATGCCTGACGTCAAGAATCTCCGAGATAAGCTCGCCGCGCTCGAAGAGCGCGCCGGCGGCGAGCGCAAGGCGCTAGACAAGCAGCACGCGGAAAACAAGCTCACCGCGCGCGAGCGCATCGACAAGCTCCTCGACCCCGGCAGCTTCGTCGAGGAATTCATGCTCGCGACCACGCAGGTCACCGACTTCGGCATGGCGGAGAGACGCCAGCCGGGCGACGGCGTCGTCACGGGCTTCGGCAAGATCGACGGCCGGCCGGTCTATGTCTTCGCCCAGGACCGCGCGGTGCTCGCCGGCACCGTCGGCAGCGCGCACGCGGAAAAGATCGCCTACGTCATCCAGACGGCGCGCCGTCTCGGCGTGCCGCTCATCGGCCTTTACGATTCGCCGGGCGCGCGCATTCAAGAGGGCCTCACCGTCACCGCCGCCATCGGCAAAATATTTTTCGAGAACAGCGTCACGTCCGGAGCGGTGCCGCAAATCTCGGCGATCATGGGGCCGTGTATCGGCGTCGCGTCGTATTCGCCCGCGCTCACCGATTTCATCGTCATGGTTCAGGGATCGAGCCAGATGTTCATCACGGGCCCGGCCGTAATCAAGGAAGTCCTGGGCGAGGAGGTCTCGCTGGAAGAGCTGGGCGGCGCGAAAATCCATTCCGAAGTCTCCGGCGTCGCCGACCTCGTGGCGAAGAACGACGAGGAGTGCATCGCCGCGCTCCGGCGCCTCGTGGCGTTTCTGCCGAGCAACTTTGCCGACGCGCCGCCGCGCAAGGCGACCTCCGACGATCCCGCGCGGCCGCTCGACAAGCTGGCGAAGATCGTGCCTGAAGACATGCGCCGCGCGTATAACGTGACACAAGTGATCCGCGAAATGGTCGACGACGGCGATTTTATCGAGCTCAAGGGCAAGTTCGCGCGCAACCTCGTGATCGGATTCGGCAGGCTCGACGGCCATCCCGTCGGGTTCGTCGCCAACCAGCCTATGTTTTTGGCCGGCAGCCTTGACGTCGACGCGTCGGACAAAGGCGCCCGCTTCATCCGCTTCTGCGACGCCTTCAACATCCCGATCGTGACGCTCATGGACGTGCCGGGCTTCTTTCCCGGTAAGCAGCAGGAAGAAAAAGGCATCATCCGCCACGGCGCTAAGCTGCTGTACGCGTACGCGGAGGCGACGGTGCCGAAGATCACGCTCGTGCTGCGCAAGGGCTACGGCGGCGCGAAGCAGGCGATGTGCACGCGCGAGATGGGCGCCGACCAGGTGCTTGTCTGGCCCGGCGTCGAACTCGCCGTCATGGGCGGCGGTGGAGCCGTAAACGTTCTCTACAAAAAGGAGATCGAGCAGTCGAGCGACCCGGAAAAGACCCGCCGCGAGAAGCTCGAAGAATACGCCGAGCGCTTCAGCGGCCCGTTCGAGGCGCTGGAGAAGCAGTTCGCGCAGGCGGCGGTCGAGCCCGCCGACAGCCGGCGCCGCTTGATTCAGTGCTTGGAAATTCTACGCGATAAAAAAGAGTCGCGCCCGCGCAAAAAACACGGCGTGATGCCGGTATAGTCTCCTGTCAGGCGGCGATGCTGCCGTCGGGAGCCCTGAGCGCGTTGCTGATGAAAGGCAGCGTGACCGTAAACGCCGAGCCGACGCCGACCGTGCTTTGGACGTCGATCTTCCCGCCCAGCGCCTCTACGTATTGCTTCACGATATAAAGCCCCAACCCGACGCCGCCGTACAGGCGCGTCTCGGAGCTGTCGACCTGCCGAAACTTTTCGAAGATGATCGGGAGCTTATCGGGAGGAATCCCGATGCCGCTATCACAGACCTTAAATTCCATCCGGTGCCGCTCCGGCACGTAGCGCGCCGCTACGGCAACGTGCCCTTCGGGGGTGAACTTCACCGCGTTGTTGATGAGATTTTGCAGAATGTGCCGGAGTTTCTCCGCGTCCGTTTCGAACATCGGCAGGTCGCGGTAGTCCCAATGCATTTTGACCTGCCGGTCGGAAGGAAACTCGTAGGTGGATCGGAGGTCGTCGAGAAAAGCGTTTAAATTAACCGGCTGGATGTGGGTTTTCCTCGGCGCTTCCATCGACGTCACTTGCAGGATGCCGTTGATCATCGTGAGCAGCTCCTGCGTCCGCATCAAAACTTTTTCCAGGCATCTCTGCTGCTGCGCGTTCACCGGGCCCTGCATGCCGTCGCGCACCATTTCCGTGAAACCGAGGATCGCGTTCAACGGCGTGCGCAGCTCGTGCGACATCACGCTCAGGAACTCTTCCTTGATCTTGTTCGCCTGCTCCATGGCGTCGCGCGAGGAGCGCACCTCCTCAAAGAGCTGCGAATTGTGAATCGCGATCGCCGCCTGATTCGCGAGCATCGAGAGAAATTCGACTTCCTGATCGGTGAATCGATGCTCTTCTTTAGTATAGAATGAAAGGACCCCGAGAATTTCGTCCTTTGCAATCAGCGGCAGCCCGAGGTACGACACCAACCCGTTGCGCCGGAAAAATTCCGGATCGCGCAGGCGCGGATCGCTCTGCAAGTTCGGCGCCATCCAGGCGCTTTTGCTTTGGAAAACGAAATTGGGCACGCCGCGCCCGCCGCGCCAGGCCTCGGATTTCCACTCCTCTTCCGAAACGTTGTTGCAGGCGATCGGCTCGAGCAGCCCCGTGCTCTTGTCGTATAGACGAACGGTCGTGGCGGAATGCGGGACGAGCGAATCGATTTTTTTCAGCAGCACGTCGAGAACGGTGCGCAGGTCGAGCGTCGACATCGCGCGCTCGATCTCCTGCAGCGCCGTCAAGCGGCGGAGGTTTTGCTGTATCTCCTCCTCGGCGTGCTTGCGCTCGATCGCGTACCGGATCGAGCGCGCGAGCAGATTGCCGTCCACTTTTCCCTTGACGAGATAATCCTGCGCGCCTTTACGCAGCGCCTCCACCGCGAGCTCGTCGTTCTCCATCCCGGTCAAAACGATAATCGGCAAATGGGAGACCAGCGTATGGAGCTTCAGAATCGTATCCAAGCCCTGGGCGTCGGGCAACGAGAGATCGAGCAGGACGATGGCGAAGGCTTCCTCGTCGAGGCGCCGGAGCGCGTCGGCGAGGCGCTCGACATGCGCGAGCTCGAAGCGCACGCCGGCGCTTTCCGCCAGCGCCTCGCGCAAGAGGCGCGCGTCGCCGCGATTGTCCTCGACCAGCAAAACTTTGATCGTTCCTGGGCTCAAGCGGACTCCTGCGGCAGCTTGACGATCGTTAGCCAGAAATCCTCGATCGACTGGACGACGCGCATAAACTGCTCCAGATCGACCGGCTTCGTGATGTAGCAGTTCGCATGGAGGTTGTACGCCCGCAGAATGTCGCGCTCCGCCGCTGACGTTGTAAGAACGACGACCGGGATTTTTTTGAGATCTGCGTCTCCCTTGATCTCCTCCAACACTTCGCGGCCGTCCTTTTTCGGCAGGTTAAGATCGAGCAGGATGAGGTCCGGCCTCGAGACCGCGGTATATTTGCCGGTGCGGCGGAGGAACGCGATCGCTTCCACGCCGTCCTCGGCGACGCTGATCTCGTTGAGGATTTTTCCTTCTTTAAGCGCTTCCATGGTCAGGCGGACGTCGCCGGGATTATCTTCGACCAGGAGTATTTTCGCGCTGATTTTCGTTGTTCCGTTCGCGGTTCCGTTCCCTGCTCTTACGTTCATATCGAAACTCCTTTCGAATCTTCAGGCCGGAAGCGTGAAATAAAAGCTCGTTCCCTCTCCCTGCTTGGACTCGACCCAAATTCTTCCGCCGTGCCGCTCGACGATCTTTTTGCACAGCGCGAGCCCGATACCGGTACCGGCATAATCCTCTTTGCCGTGAAGCCGCTGAAACATGACGAAGACTCGATCGCTATATTGCGGGTCGAAGCCGATGCCGTTGTCGGCGATGCGGAAGAGCCATTCCTTGTCCTTTCTTTCGGCGGCGATACGGACGATGGGAGTCTGGTGGTTGCGAAACTTGATTGCGTTCCCGATGAGATTTTGAAACAGCTGCCCGAGTTGGACAGGGTCACCCATGACCGTCGGAAGAGCACTGCACTGAACTTCGGCGCCGCTTTCCTCGATCGCCTGTTTGAGCGCGATGAGGGTGCCGTCGAGAATCTTCTGGCAATCGATAGGCTCGAAGGCTTTGCCTTGAGTGCCGACGCGGGAATAGGACAGGAGTGCGTTGATAAGCGCCTGCATGCGCTTGACACCCGAGACGGCGTAATCGATGAAGTCGTCGGCGTCGGAGTCGAGCTTGCCCTTGTACCGGCGCGCGAGCAGCTGCGTATAGCTCGCCACCATTCGGAGCGGCTCTTGGAGATCGTGCGATGAGACGTACGCAAACTGCTCCAACTCGGCGTTTGAGCGCTCGAGTTCAACCGCTTGTCGTTGAAGCCTGGTGTTGGCGCGTTCCAAGTCGTCTTTGGCGGTCGCGGTCTCCTCGTACAGCTGCGCATTGTAGATGGCCATTGCCGCCTGCGCTGCGAGCGCGCTCAAAAGATCAACTTCGTCGTCGGTGAAGCGATGCTCGACTTTCGTGAAGAACGTGATCACGCCGAGGACACGATCTTTGGCGGTCAACGGCACGCGCAAATACGAGACGAGCCCTTGGTTGCGGAGAAATTTGGACGACAAGGAGCGCGGGTCGGACTGAGCGTTCAGCACCATCATAGGCTTATTCTTCTCGGTCAGAAGCCGGCCGAGACCCTGCTCGCTGGCGACGATCGTCTCGGCCTTCCATTTCTCCTCGTCGAGGTTGCGGCAGGCGACAGGCTCGAGCGCGCCCGTTTGGCGGTTGACGAGGCGGACGGTCGTCGCAGCGATGAACGGAAGCAGGTGATCTGATTTCTCAAGCAGCAGATCGAGCACGGCGCGCAAGTCGAGCGTCGACGTGCTCGCCAGGTTGATCTCGTGCAGCGCAGTAAGACGCGCTTCTGCGGTGGTTTCCTCGAGCATTCGCTGCTCGAGCTCGGCCGAGTTGCGCCGGAGCTTTCCGATCACAAGGCCGATGCCGCCGATTCCGAGCACTCCCATCGACGCCAGAAGGACAAACGTGTCTTTCAAGCCGGCCTTCGTCTGGGCGGCGACACCGTCGAGACTCTCGATAATCTCCTGCACTCCACGAATATCGCCGACCTTCCAGTCGGTCTTCGGACTTTCCGGATGGCTGTTGTGACAGGCGACGCAGCCCGCCTTCATTGGCACGGCAGTCGCATAGCGGAGAACCGGACGGCCCTGGAACTGCTCGAAGCGATAAAACGGTTTGTCTGGGTGGAGGCGCAGCTGCTCCAGCGCCTGACGCTCGAAGTCGTCGCGTGGACCGCCGTCTTTGCGAAACGAGAACGGATAATCGCTGTAAAGCCGAATCTCCATGCCGGCGTTATTTGCGGCGATATGCTTGCCGAACTCGATCGTGAAGGTCGCGGGAATGGGAATGGCGCCGGCGGTGGCGGCATAATTGTGCGTCACCTCGATGCCGCGCGGCCGTACGCGTTCCACGACCTCGGTATTGTAAAAAGTACGCAGGTCCGCGATCGATTGAGAATACATGGACGTCGCCTGGAGAGCGCCGGTTTCGACCAGACGCGAGGAGAGGTGGGAGAAATGCCAGAAAGCGATCACGACCGCTAGAACGAAAATCACCGTGAGCGCCGGAACCGTGCGTTCATAAACGCAGCGCCGCATCAGGTCGACAACGCTTTGCGTCGCACAACCCAGCTTTCGTTTATACGCATCGGCCATGTGCATCCCTCCGTCCCAACGACCCATCATAGAAAGGCAGACATGCCGTACGCGTCGTCACTTTTCCCGTGCAGACAGGGTATTTTAAGCGTAAATGTCGACCCCACCCCTTGTTCGCTCTCCACGTGAATCTCGCCACCCAGCAGCTCGGTGAATTTTTTCACGATATGGAGACCGAGGCCGACGCCGCCCGACGAATGCCGCCGCGAGGCGCGGACCTGCGAGAACATGTCGAATATGTGCGGCAGCTCGTCCGGCGGGATGCCGATCCCCGTGTCGGCGACCGTGAACTCGACCATGCGCTCGTCCGGCAGATGGCGCGCCGACAAGACGACGGCGCCGGCGCTCGTGTACTTGACGGCGTTGCCGAGGAGGTTCGTCAGGATATGGCGGAGCTTCTCCGGGTCGGTCGAAATCTCGGGAAGATCCGAAGGAATCTTCCATTCCACGCCGATCGCTTTTTGCGTCGGCACGGAATAAATCGTTTTCAGCTCCTCGAGAAACTCCGTCACGCCCATTTGGATGAATTCGGGCTTGACCGCTCCGGCCTCGAGCTTGGTGGCCTCCAGCAGCTGATCGATCATGCTGAGAAGCTCGCGCGAGTTGACGCTGATCTTCTCCAGCACTTTTTTCTGCTCGGGATTCGATTCGCCGCACATTCCGCCTTCCATCAGAGCCGCGTATCCCATGATGATGTTGACCGGCGTGCGCAGCTCGTGCGAGACGAAGCCTAGGAACTCGTTCTTGACTTTGCTGGCTTGGCTGAGCTCGGCGGCTTGCTTGCGAATCTGGTCAAGAAGGCGCGCGTTTTCGAGGGCGATGCCTGCGCCGTTGCTCATTTGCTGCAGAAGGTCGATCTCCTCGGCCTGAAACTCTCGCGGCCGATAGCTGAGCGCACGAAGAACGCCGATGACGTCGCCGCGCCGCGAAAACAGCGGCACGGCAAGGTACCCCCGTACGCTGAGCCGGCGGGCGGTCTGGCCGATCGGCGCATCTTCGATACGGCTGATGTCGGGAATAACGAGCGGCCGACGGTGTTGGGAAACCCAGCTTGAACCTCCCTTTCCCGTGGCGCTGAGGCGCATCTGCGCCTCGTCGACGCCCGATACGCCTAGGATGCGAACGCCTTCGTCCATGACGCGGACGTCGGCGATGTCGACTTTGAAAAATTCGCGCACCTTGTCGGTGAGCTTCTTAAGCAGATTGTCGAGGTCCTGCGAGGCGAAGTCCTGGCTGAGCTCTTTGAGCACCGCCTGAATCGCCTCTTTACGCTTGAGATCGGCGTTCGCCTGCTCGAGCTCCAGCGTCTGCTTTTTCGCCTGCGCATGCAGCTGCGAGTTGTAGATCGCGACGGCCGCCTCGCCGGCGAGCGCCGAGAAAAACACGATCTCGTCGGGGCCGAACCTCCGCTCGCGCCTGGAAAGGAACGAAAGAACCCCGAGGACCTCGTCGCGCATTATGAGCGGAACGCCGAGATAAGAGACGATGCCCTGTCGGCGATAAAATTCGGGATCGACCATGCGCGCATCGGAGGCGACGTCGGCGATCGCGACCGGAGAACGGCTTTCGATAACCGCTCGCACCACCGGCGGTGTACCTTCGCGGCGCTTCCAGGCGGCTTCGTCCAAGTTCCAGCAGGCCTTCCGCTCCCAAGCGCCGCTCTCACGATTTTGCAGCCAAACAAGCGCAGCCGCACCGGGCCACAGCTCATCGATTTTTTCGAGCAACACTTTCAGGACGGCGTCGAGATCCAGCGTAGAGGTGACGGCGAGGTTGATTTCACGCAGCGCCGTCGTCTCGTCCAGGTGGCGGCGAAGCTCTTGCTGCGCTTGGCGCGCGTCGCCGTCGCGCTGTTCGATGCCGTCGGCCATGCGGTTGAAGGACGAGGCGAGCTGCCTCATGCCGGCGTCGGAATTGGGCAGCCGGACGCGCGCGCGCAGATCGCCCTCGCCGAGTTGCTCGGACGCTTTGATCAAATTTTTAACCTGACGAACGATCAGCCAGTGGCCGCCGCACCAGGCGCCGCCGAGCGCCAGCAGCGCGGCGAGGCCCAGCCATTCGAGGCTGTTCTTCACGCGATCGGCGGACGCGAGCACGGAATCTTTTGCAAGCCCGACGATCACCGTGGCCGCATTGTCGCTCAGCCGTGTGAAGCCGTACAGCCGCCTGACGCCGTCGACTCCTTCGGCGTCTGCCGTGCCTTCGCCGCTTTGTCCCAAGATCGCTTTAAGGAGCTCTCCCTCCGGCATCTTTTGACCGATCCAGGTCCCCGGCTCGGGATAGCGCACAAAGATGCCGCCCTCGTTGTCGATGAGCGTGACGGTCGCGCCCTCAGGCAAGCGCGTTTGCGCCGCGATGCGGCTGAGCCATGTCAGATCGATGCCGGCAATAACTACGCCGGCCATTTCGCCCCGCCGATCGCGCAACGGGTATCCAATATTGATCGAGGCGCGTCCGGTGACGCGGCCGACCTGATAATCTCCGAGCGCCAAGTCCTGCCGCTCGACAGTGCGCCAAAAATAACTCCGATCGGCGATATTGACCCGGTCTTTCAGCGGAACGGCGCTGCAAATGACCCAGCCGTGGATATCGGCGACCGCGAGGTTGGTATAGTAGGGATATTTGCCGTACACCTGTTGGAGAAACGCGCTGCAAGCCGCCGCATCTCCCGCCCGCACGACGGGAACCTCGGCGACTGCCGTCAGGAGCTGGCGCGTTCCCGCGATTAACACCTCCTGATTGGCCGACACCAGCCGCGCCAGCCTCTGCGCGCTCTGCTGAGCCTCTAGAGAGCTCGAGCGGCGCTGCTCCTCTGCCGCGTAAAAAATCAGCGCCAGCGCCGGGGTGACTGCCAAGAGCACCAGCAGGGCCAAACGCAACCGAAGATCCGAGAGCACCAGCTTCTTCATACTTCCACCGGAATTGCCCAACCCTTTAATTAGTCCGCCGATTCGTTGCCTGGACGGCTGCCGCGCGTGCAACCGTCGCGTCGGAAACCTGCCCGCACGGGAGCTTCACCGCTAACGTCGAGCCGCGCTCCGGCGCGCTGTCAATCTCGATCGTTCCGCCGAGAAGCCGGGTGAAGCTTTGGGCGATGTAGAGCCCCAACCCTATACCGCCGTAGCGACGCGTCTCGGAGCCGTCCGCCTGGCGGAATTTATCGAAAATGAGCGCGAGTTTTTCCTCCGATATGCCGATTCCCGTATCGAAGACCTGGAATTCCATCCATCCGCCGACAACTCGCGCCGTCAGCGCAACCCGCCCGTGCTCTGTGAATTTAATGCCGTTGTCCAAGAGACTCTGCAGAATCCAGCGAATCTTGTCCGGATCGGATCTGACGACGGGCAAATCGGCCGGGTAATTCCACTCGAGCGTAACCGGCTTAGACAGCGGCGCGGCATAAGCCCGCTTGATCTCGTCCATAAGTCCGCCGAGAGGGAAAGCTATCGAATCCACCTGAACTTCGTTCGCTTCGATGCTGGCCGCGTGGAGTATCCCGGTGATCATCGAGAGAAGTTCGTGCGTCCGGCCAACCAGTTTGTCGAGCGCTCGATCCTGTTCGATGTTGGTCGGGCCCAGCATTCCCTCGCGGATGAGGCTCGCGTAGCCGATCACCACGTTGAGCGGCGTTCGGAGCTCGTGCGACATAACGCTCAGGAATTCATCTTTAACTTTGTTGGCGCGCTGCAGCTCCCCGACCTTCTGCTTCAATTCGTCGTAAAGCTTGCTGTTCTCTATCGCGATCGCGAGTTGATCGGTGAGTGCCTCGATGAGCTTGGTCTCGCCCGCGGAAAGGCGGCGCGGTCGAACCGCCGTGAATGCTAAAGTGCCATGGTTCTTCAGCTTGCCGCGGATCGGAAATACGGCGAAAAACCTGTGTCCCAGCTCGCCGGCTCGTCCGGTCCGGCTTAGCTTTCGATAGGAATCGTCTGTCCCAATGTCTTCGAATACGATCGCTTTTCCCGTCGCCGCTACAGTGCCGACGACGCCTTCGCCCATGCGAAAGGAGCGGACGGACAAAGTTACGTGTTGGTCGGAATCAAAGTAGCCGCCGAGCACAAACTCGTCGCGCGCCGGGTCGTAAATGTGAATCTGCGTTGTGCCAAAATTAAATATTTCGGTGATCTTTTCGATCACCGAGCGAAGGACACGCTCCAGGTCCAGAGACTGGGTCGCCGCGGCCGCGGCCGCGTGCAGCGTCGTCAGCATGCGGTTGCTCTCTTCGAGCTGCGCTTCTCTGAGCCGCGCTTCTTCGTACAGCTGCGAATTTTGGAGCGCGATCGCCGCCTGGCCGGCGAGAGTCTCGAGGAAGTTGATTTCTTCGGGCTCGAAATCGTGCTCTTCCTTGGTGTAAAAACCGAGCACGCCGATAATCTCGTCCTCCACGATCAGCGGCACGCCGACGTACGAGATCAGATCGTGCTTGTGATAGAACTCGACGTCGGTCGCGCGCGGGTCGCTGCGCACATCGCGGATGACAAGCGGTGATTTGGTCGCAAACACGACATTCGGGATGCCGCGTCCCGCCTGCTCCTTTTTCCATTCGTCTTCATCAAGGTTTCGGCAGGCGACCGGCTCCAACAGCCCGGTCCGTCGGTTTATGAGGCGGATCGTCGCGCTGGCGTACGGCAGCGTGACGTCGATTTTTTCCAGCAGGATTTTGAGCACGCTGTCGAGGTCGAGCGTGGAGGAAATCGCCCGATCGATCTCGCGCAGCGCCTGCAAGCGCTTGAGATGGCGGTCGGTCTCCTGAAAAAGCCGCGCGTTCTCCAGCGCTACGCCGATGACGTTGCCGATCGCCTGCAGCAGTTCGACTTCTCGCGTCGCAAAAGGCTCCGACCGGCGCGATGCGACGTTCAAAACTCCCACGACACGTCCGCCGGCTTTGATCGGAATACGCGCGATGACCCTTTGGCCGTCGCGACTGGTCTCACGACCGACTTCCTTTTCATTGTTGATGATCAGCGGCTCTCCGGTCGCTATCACGCGGGCGGTTTTCCCGGCGTTCCCCCTGCTTCGGCGGTGCGTTTTCAAAAATTCCGCATAGCGCGGCGAGACCCCTTTATGCGCCGCCAAGACCAACTGACCTGTCGCGGGATCCTTGAGCAGGATGTAGCCGCGGTCGCGCCCGGTGGCCTCGAGTATTTTGTC
>DATFWH010000164.1:0-24131 GCA_035259465.1 Binatia bacterium | reverse complement strand
TAACAGGCCGCCGTTCGCATGCGGGTTGGCGCTCATCCGCCGGTCGCCTTTCGGCGGCAGCTCGGCGAGCTCGGCGCGGAGCCGGCCGTCGCTGTCGAAAAGCTCTTCCGGCTTGTAGCTCTTCATCCACTGCTCGAGAATCTTCACGTGCGCGGGATTGCTGTGCATCTCGCCCATCGGGACCTGGTGCGAGCGCCAGTAATCCTCGACGCGTTTGCCGTCGATCTCTTTTGGGCAGGTCCAGCCCTTGGGGCTCCGGAGCACGATCATCGGCCAGCGCGGCCGCTCGATGCGGCCGCCGACTCTCGCGTCGGCCTGAATTTTTCGAATCTCGCCGATAACGCGGTCGAGCGTCTCCGCCATGAGCCGGTGCATTTTTTCCGGCTCGCGGCCCTCGACGAAATAGGGCGTGTAGCCGTAGCCGCGCAGCAATTGTTCCAGCTCTTCGCGGCTGATGCGCGCGAGCACCGTGGGATTGGCGATCTTGTAGCCGTTGAGATGGAGGATCGGCAGAACCGCGCCGCTCGACGCGGGATTCAAAAACTTGTTCGAATGCCAGCTCGTCGCCAGCGCTCCGGTCTCGGCCTCGCCGTCGCCGATGACGCACGCCACGATCAGATCGGGATTGTCGAACGCGGCGCCGTAGGCATGCGCGAGCGAATAACCGAGCTCGCCGCCTTCGTTGATCGAGCCGGGCGTCTCCGGGGCGGCGTGGCTCGGGATGCCGCCGGGGAAGGAGAACTGCTTGAAGAGCTTTTTCATGCCCTCTTCGTCGGCCGAGATGTTCGGGTAGATTTCGCTGTACGTTCCTTCGAGATAAGCGTTGGCGACGACCGCCGGACCGCCGTGGCCGGGGCCGGTGATGTAGATCATGTCGAGATCGCGCTCGCGGATCACGCGGTTCAAATGAACATAAATGAAATTCAGGCCGGGCGTCGTGCCCCAGTGGCCGAGCAGCCTGGGCTTGATGTGCTCTCTTGCGAGAGGCTTTTTGAGCAGCGGATTGTCGTAAAGATAGATCTGGCCGACGGAAAGATAATTCGCCGCGCGCCAGTAAGCGTCGATCTTGCGGAGCAACTCGTTCGATAGAGTCTCAGGCATAAAACACCTCGTTTCATCTTTTTTTCGCTGCGAGGCCGAGCAGCCGGCAAACCGCGCGCGCGATCATCACCTCTTCGTCGGTGTGGATAACGCGCACGGTTACCGGACTCCCCGCGCGTGAAATCACCGGCGCGCCGGTTTGGTTTTTCGTCTCGTCGAGCCCGACGCCGAGAAAGCCGAGGCCGGCGCATATTCGATCTCGAATAATAGGCGAGTTTTCGCCGATGCCGCCGGCGAAGACGAGCGTGTCGAGTCCGTTCAGCGCAGCGGAAAACGCGCCGATCCACTTTCTTGTTTGGTAACAGAACAGCGCGACCGCTTCCGCGGCGCGAACATCGGTGCTTTCCCGCGCCAGCAAGGTGCGCATGTCCGAGCTGATTTCGGAGATTCCCAACAGGCCCGACTCGCGGTTCACCATCTCGTGAAAGCGCTCCGCGGTTATCCGCTCTTCGCGCGCCATATAGCCGACGAGCCCCGGGTCCAAATCGCCCGCGCGCGTGCTCATCGGCAGGCCCGCGGCGGGCGTGAAGCCCATCGTCGTGTCGATGCATTTGCCGCCGCGCACCGCCGCGAGGCTCGCGCCGTTGCCGAGATGGGCTAGAATGACGCGGCCGTTTGCGGCCTCGCTCCCGTCCACGCGCGCCAGCTCTTCCATAAGGTACGCATACGACAATCCGTGAAAGCCGTATCGCCGGACGCCCTTCGCTTCGAACCGGCGCGGAATCGGCAGCAGGCGCGCGATGCGGGGCAGCGAGTCGTGAAAAGCGGTGTCGAAACAGGCCACTTGCGGCAGATCGGGGTAGCGCTCGCCGAGCGCTTCCAGCAGGCGGATTTCCGACGGCAGGTGCTCCGGATCATAAGTTTCTAGCCTTCGGAGATCATCGATCAATTGTGCAGTCACGCGCTCGGGCGCGCGATGCCCCGGTCCGCCGTGGACGATGCGGTGGCCGGCCGCGTGCAAGGAATGCGCATGCAGCCGCTGCTCGAGCCGATCCATCAGCGCGGCCGCCGCTGCGCCGTGATCCGGCGCATCGACAGACTCCGTCTGCGCTTCTTTCCCCGCCTGTTGGAACGTTAAGGTGGCTTCCGGCGACGCGATACGATCGATTTTTCCGGAAAAGAGAAGAGTCATATCGCTGTCCGCCGTATACAGCGCGAATTTGATGCTCGACGAGCCGCCGTTTATCGCCAGGACGCACGGCGCCCTCGTTTCGGAGGTGGAAGGAATCTTTCCGGCCGCTCCGATCGTCATGCATTCAACCCTATAACTCCAGCCGGATCGATCAAGATGCGCTCTGTTAAATCACCATTGCAAAAGCCAGGGCGCTGTAATAGCGACTTGAGCAGCATGGCTCCGTTTACGACGATCGGCGCGGCGATTCCGCGCGCCGAAGGCCCCGATAAGGTGACCGGCCGCACGCTTTACGCCGCAGACGTGAGTCTTCCGGGAATGCTCTGGGGCAAAATTCTCCGCAGTCCTTATCCGCACGCGCGCATCCGCCGCATCGACGCTGAGAAGGCGAGCCGGGCGCCGGGAGTGCGCACCGTGGTCACGGGTCTCGACATTCCCAATCGCTATATCGGGAAAATGATCCGCGACATGCCCGTGCTTTGCTGGGATGTAGTGCGTTTCGTCGGCGACCGCGTCGCGGCGGTCGCGGCCGAGTCGGTCGATGCGGCCGAAGAGGCGCTTTCGCTGATCGAGGTCGAATACGAAGAGCTGCCGGCCGTCTTCGACCCGCTCGACGCGATGCAATCGGGAGCGCCGCTGCTTCATGGGGATGTCGCCGCTTACGACGGCGCGCCTAAAAAGCGGCTCGCCTTAGACGTGCATAACGGCTTGACGCGCCTGGCGTGGAAGAAAGGCGACGTCGAGCAGGGGCTTCGGGAAGCGGATCTGGCGTTGGAGCATACTTTCAGGATCCCCGCGCGGCATCAGGGATACATCGAGCCGCACGCGGGCATCGTCGCCGTCGCGCCCGATGGGAAAGTTCAGGCATGGATCTCCGCGAAAAATCCCTTCGGCGTGCGCTCGCAGCTGGCCAAGGCGATCGGGCTGGCCGAACGAGATATTTGCATCAACCCGATTAACGTCGGCGGCGAGTTCGGCGGCAAAGGCGATGCCTGCGATCTGCCGGTCGCCTATTTTCTCGCGCGGCAGTGCGGGCGGCCGGTGAAGATCGTGATGAGCTATACCGAGGACTTGGCCGCGAGCAATCCGGCGCATCCGGCGGTCGTAACGGTTAAGAGCGGCGTCACACGCGACGGCCGCATCGTCGCGCGGACGTTCAAATCGGTTTACGCCGGCGGCGCGTACGGCGCGCTCAAGGCGAACGCCGCGCTCGCGTCGTGGCATTATGCCGGCGGACCGTATCGCGTCGACAACGCCGAGATCGAATTTCTTCAGGTCTACACCAATACGGTCCCCGGCGGCTACTACCGCAGCCCGGGATCGATCGCGACGGTCTTCGCGCTAGAATCGCACACCGATCTCATCGCGCGCGAGCTCGGCATCGAGCCCGCCGAATTTCGCCTGAAAAATCTCGTGCGCGACGGCGATATCGATGCGGCGGGACGTCCGATCGCGACCGTGCGCTTCCGCGAGGTGCTTAAGGCTGCGCTCGACGCCGCCGGCTGGCACAAGCCGAAGGGGGCGGGCCGCGGCCGCGGCATCGCGCTTTTCGGCCGCCACATCAGCGGCGGCGACACCGGAATAATCATCGCGGCGGCGTCCGACGGCGGCTTCACGCTGACGAGCCCGACTATCGACCAGGGTGCGGGCACGCACACGATACTGCGCCAGCTCGCCGCGGAGGAGATGGGCGTGCCGGTCGAGCAGGTGCGCATCGTCGTCGCCGACACCGATACGGCGCCGCGCGACAGCGGCGCGCGTGCGAGCCGCATGACGTACGTCGCCGGTCATGCTGTCGTGCGCGCATGCCGCGAGCTGCGGGAAAAGCTCTGCGCTGAAGCGGCGCGGATTCTCGAATGTGCGCCGCAAGAGGTAGAATACCGCGCGGCGAAGCTCTGCTTGCGCGACGACCCGAGCCAGCAGATTCCGCTGCGCCGTCTCGTCGCGCGCGGGTCTGTCGCTGTCACTGTCGACGAAGATTTTCCGCCGCCCGACGACGTGACTTACGCCTGCGCGCAGGTCGCCGAGGTCGAGGTCGAGCGCGAGACCGGCAGCGTGCGCGTCGCCCGCTTCGTCACCGCGCACGACGTCGGCACGGTCATTAACCCCATCACGCACCAGGGGCAGGTCGACGGCGGCTTCGTCATGGGAATGGGGCAGGCGCTCATGGAGGAGCTGGTTCTGGACGGCGGGCGCGTCGCCAACGCGAGTCTCGGCGACTACAAGCTGCCGACCGCCGCCGACGTACCGCGGCTCGAGACGGTGCTCGTGCAGACGGACGGCGGGATCGGACCGCACAATACGAAGGCGATCGGCGAGTTCTCCAACAACAGTCCGCCGGGGGCGATCGCCAACGCCGTCGCGGACGCCGTCGGCGCTCGCCTGTTCGAACTGCCGATCACCGCCGAAAAGGTTTATCGTGCTCTCAACGGGAAAAAGGTGGAATCGTGAAAAGCTCCAAGACGCGCGCGGCTTTCATCCTGCTTCTTCTCGCGCTCTCTCTACCGGACGCAGCTTTGGCCCAGGACACGATACGCGTCGGCGTGCCGCTGTTTCCGACCGTCTCTTTTCCGGTCTTCATCGCGCAGCTGAAAGGCATCTTCGAAAAAAACGGGCTGCGCGCCGAGCTCATCCGCATCAACAGCGAGCCGACGACGTATCAGGCGTTGATCTCCGGCGACATCGACGCGACCTCCGGCGCGCCGACCGGTTTGGTTCAATCCAATTTGCAGGGCATCCCGGTGGTCTCGCTCGGGAGCTGGGACAATCACGTGTCGTACACAATGGTGACAAAGGAAAAGATCGAAGACCTGGCGCAGCTCAAAGGCAAGAAAGTCGGCATCAACCGGCTGGGCGGAAAATCCTCGCTGATTCTCCGCGTCATGCTCGAAGACGCCGGCCTGAATACGTCGAAAGACGTCACGCTGCTTCAGCTCGGCGGCTCGCAGGAAAGACTCGCGGCGCTCATCCGCGGCGGCGTCGACGCGGCGCCGGTCGACTTCGCCTTTGAGCCAAAAATGAAGCAGATGGGACTTTTCCTCGTGAAAGGGAAGCTCACCCCTTTCATGAACGGCCCCATTGCCGTCACGGCCGCTTCGTTGAAAGCCAATCGGCCCAAATGGGTCCGCTTCGTCAAATCGTATCTCGAAGCGACCGCGTATATGATGACCAACCGCGAGGGGTCGATCGATGTGCTTAAGCGCGCGATCGGCCTGGACGACAAGGAGACGCTCGAGCACACGTACAACGAGATGCGCGCGCGCGCGACCGTCGATCTGGTTCCCCCCGACGCGGCGGTCGACAACCTCATCAAGATGATGACCTATGTCGACAAGCGCGCAACGACCGTCGACAAGTCGAAGCTCGCGGACTACTCGATTCTCAAAGAGCTGCAAAAAAAATGAGCGCGCGGCGCATTCGTTGACTCGCCGGAATTTGCTTCGACCGCCGTTAAGAAAGTATATTGTCCGCATCACCTGCTGCGGGAGATTGGAACAATGACGAGACTTTATCCAAGCACCTGTTGTCTGGCCGCCGTGTTGCTGCTGGTGCTTTCCTGGGAACAAACCGCAGTCGCCGCCGCCGATGGACGGCCGATCGCCGGAATCCAATGCGAGCGGCAGGAGTACGGCGACTTTCACATCCACGCGCATCTCGACGTGTTCATCGACGGCGCGGCGCGCACGGTGCCGGCCATGATCGGCATTCTGCCGGTGCAAAAATGTCTTTACTGGATGCACACGCACGACGAGAGCGGAATCATTCATATCGAGGCGCCGAAAAAGCGCGCGTTCACGCTGGCGCAGTTCTTCGACCTGTGGAAGACGACCGCTGCGGGCGCCCCCGAGCGCAAGGACGCGCCGAAGCTTTTCGTCGACGGCAAGCGGGTCAACAAGCGCCTCGATCAAATCGAGCTCGAGGACCACATGCAGATCGCCATCGTCTACGGCAAGGAGCCCGCGTCGATCCCTTCATCTTATAATTTTGCCCAAGGTTTATGATGTGATCCCGGCGCTTGACGTCGCTGCGCAAGTTTGATTGTCTCTCGATTGATCGGTCATCGATTCGGTAGGAATTGATATGCCTTTTGTCGCTGCGGTAGCCGCCAGCCACGCGCCGAACATTCTGCTGGAGCCCGGTGCGGAGTGGGACGAGTTCATGCTGCTCCACTACCGCATGGCGCCGCAGGCCGCCTCGACGAAGCCGTCTCTCGAAGCGCAGCAGAAGCTCCGACGCGACGCCGAGAAGGCGTATGCGGCGCTCCGCGCCGATCTGGAAGCAGCGCGCCCGGACGTCCTGATCGTCGTCGCCAACGACCAGTTCGTCAACTTCGCCTACAATAATATTCCGACGTTCTTCGTCACTTTGGCGGAAGAAGTTAAAGGGCAGTTCACCCGCCACCGCTTTCACTACCGGAATGACAAGGAGCTCGGGCGCGCGATCCTTAAAGCCGGCATAGATGCGGGCATCGATTTTTCTTTCGGCGAATACATCGAGCTGCAGCACACGCAAACCGTGCCGCTGCATTTTCTGCTGCCGGAGCCGAAAATTCCCATCCTGCCGATCTACGTGAACACGTGGGTCGAGCCGATCCCGACGCCGAGCCGCTGTTTTCAAGTCGGCGAGCTGATCCGCAAGGTCGCCGAGGGGTGGAAAGAGCGCGTCGCAATCCTCGCGACCGGCGGCTTGTCGCATTTTCCCGGCTCGCCGCGCATCGGCGAGATCGACACGAGCTTCGACCACAAGCTGCTGGAGATTCTGCGCGAGGGAAAAGGCCGCTCGCTGGCGGAGTATTCCGTCGAGGAGATCTGCAAGGCGGGAGATTCGGAATTTCTCAACTGGATGGTCGCGATCGGGAGTATCGGCGACGCGAAGGCGAAGGAGACGTTCTACATGCCCGATGACGTCGCCACGGGGTGGGGATTCGTCAGTTGGAAAATATAAATAGGCGTGAGCCGCGAGGCGATAGGGGCGCGCCGGAGAATTTTCTCACGCCTCACGCCTCATGCCTCGCGCCTGGAGTCAGGCGATGAGCAGCTATCATCTGAACCGCTTCCTTTTCGATCTCAAGATGGACGGCGAAGCGTACGAGCGGGCGACGAGCGATCTCGATCGCGCGCTCGGCCGCTACGAGCTCACGGCGGAGGAGCAAGAGGCGATCAAGCACGGCGATCCGCGGAAACTGCGCCAGCTCGGCGCTCACGGAATGCTGGCGCTTTACGTCCTGCGGCTCAATCGAGAGTTTCAGCGGAACATTTACTGGAGTCAAAAGTAAAAACAGAGGTTCAAAGGTTTCAGGGTTGCTGGGTTTAAGGGTTAACGGCAAGAGTGAAGCACATCTCAACGCGTTTAACCCTTCAACATTAAACTCTAAAACCCTCAAACCAGTTTCGAGCGGGAGGGCATCTTGGATTTGGGGCTGAAAGGAAAAGTGGCGCTGGTGGCGGGAGCGAGCCAGGGCATCGGGCGCGCCGCGGCGCTGGGGTTCGCGCGTGAAGGCGCCAAAGTCGCTATCTGCGCGCGCGGCGAGAGTTCACTGAAGGAAGCGGCCGAGGCGATCCGGCGCGAGACGGGCGGCGAAGTGCTGGCGCTGGCCGCCGACATGGCGAAGGCCGACGATATCAAGAAATTCGTCGCAGCGACGGTCGACAAGTTCGGCCGCCTCGACGTCGTCGTTACGAACGCCGGCGGTCCGCCGCCGGGCGAGTTCATGAAGTTCACCGACGAGGACTGGGAGAACGCCTTCCGGCTCAATTTCCTGAGCGCGGTCAGGCTCACGCGCGAAGCGGTGCCGCACATGCGCAAAGTCGGCGGCGGACGCGTGATCAACATCTCATCGTACGCGGTTAAAGAGCCGATCGCCGGCCTCGTGCTTTCGAACGGCGTGCGCACCGGCGCGATCGGCCTCGCGAAGACGCTCTCGCGCGAGCTGGCGAAGGACAACATTCTCGTAAACAACGTCTGCCCCGGCAGGATCGACACCGACCGCGCCAAAAAGCTCAACGCTGCGCGCGCCGAGCGAATGAAAATGTCGATCGAGGAAGTGAACAAACAAATGACCGGTGAGATCCCGCTTGGCCGCTACGGCACGGCCGATGAGACAGGCGACTTGATCGTTTTCCTGGGCTCGGATCGCGCCAGCTACATCACCGGCGCGACGATCCAGGTCGACGGCGGGCTCGTGCGGGCGATTCAATAAATAATGGTCCACTTCGTCATACAATGGGATTTGCCGGATCAGAAGGCGAATCTCACCATCTACGCCAACAAGGCCAAAAACGACTGGCTGCCGGCGACGCTCGCGCACCGTGGTGTCGTCGAGATCCGCAACTATCGCAATCCGCTGGAAATCACACCGCAAGTTGCGATCACCATCGACTTCGAGACGCTGGACGCGTGGCGCGACTACATCGATTCGCAGGACTATATCCGCATCATGCGCGAACTGCGCATCCTCGGCTGTCGCAACTTCGTCGTCAACGTCTGGTCTCCGTCGCGGTATTTTCCGGAAACATTGAGGCCGGAGAAGAAATAAGCGCCCCACCGCGCCGACGACTGCGTCCGTGCGCGCTGCATAATTCCATTCCCTAATTATTGTCCAAGACCCCGTCGCGTCGCGGCCGCCGCCTGCACGACGCTTGAACTCCGCCCCGGAGTAAAGGTAAAGTGGCACGGTTTATTTCCTACGTATGCGGTTCCCAATGACGGGAGAGTTCCGACGGCCGGCTTGGATGCTGGTATTGTTTTTGCTCGGCGGCTGCGGCGCCCTCGCCCTCATGCCAAACTCGGTCGGCTATTATGTCAGCGGGAACACGCATTGGCGCAACGGCGAGTACGACCAGGCCATCGCCGATCTCACCAAGGCCATCGAGCTCGATTCACGCATGGCACGGGCGTACAGCGATCGGGGTTTGAGCTACAAGGGGAAGGGTCAGCACGACCTCGCGATGGCCGATTTCAACAAGGCGATCGAGGTCGACCCGACATTCCCCAATGGCTATGCGAATCGCGCCGTGGAATACAGCCGCCTTGGACAGTATGAACGCGCAATGCTGGACCACAACAAGGCGCTGCAACTGAGGCCCGATAGTATCTTCTACAACAACCGCGGCGTCACACTCGTCGACATGGGACGCTATGACCAGGCTATTGCGGACTATACACGGGCCCTTGACATGAACCCGAAGTACGCCGTGGCGTATTACAACCGGGGCTATGCCTATTCACAGAAGGACGATCAGGATCGGGCGGTTGCCGATTACGGCAAGGCGATCGAGATCAACCCTAAGTACGCCGTCGCCTATCGCTACCGCGCCATGGCCTACTGGAAGAAGGGCGAATACGAAAACGCGGTGGCAGACTATGCCCGCGCGGTTCAAGTTAACCCGCAGTACGCCGACGCATACTACGGCCGCGCCATCGCAAATTACTATTTACGTCGCTACGACGAAGCGTGGAATGATGTCCATAGCCTGGAGCGCCTCGGCTACTATATGGGAAACGACTTTATGAAAGACCTGCGCGTCATTTCAGGAAGAAACAATTAGAGCAAATCGGGAACACCGCGATGGCAATAAACAGACGACTGGAAATTGAAGCCTGTCTGATCCTTGCGCTTCTCGCGTGCGTCTTCGTTACGCCGGCGCGGGCCGCAGAAAAGATTCAATCGGACAAGCAGGAGGTTTTGTTGGACAAGGCGCCCGATTGGGTGCTGCCGCGCATCGAGCCCGCCGCTCGACCGAGCGCGGAGACGCGGGGCGTCACGAGCTGGCCTTTAGTCGACCGGCAGATCGACTGGCGCGGCAAAGAATCGGCCTACTTCAGCCGCTTCATTGTTCGGGTGACCAACAACGAGTCGCTGAAAGTCGCTGGTGAGATCGTGATCGGTTTCGATCCCGCCTACGAAAAGCTCATTTTGCACGAACTGGTGATTCATCGGGACGGCGCTCGGCTCGACCGTCTCGATAAAAAAATCATCCGCGTCGTGCAGGATGAGCGCGACCTGCAGACAAGCCGCATGATGACGGGACGTGCGAATGCGATCATCGTGGTGCCGGACCTCCGTCTCGGCGACCTGCTGGAATACGCTTATACGTTACAGGGCGACAACCCCGTTTTTGGCAGCAAACGGTCGACGGTGCTGATGCACGGCTACGGCGTGGATGTCGAGACCCTCCGGACGCGCGTCCTCTTCCCGGCCCGGCGGCCGTTGCAAGTCAAGCCGCTGCTGACAAGCGACGAATTCAAAAAGACCCCGCGCGGCGCCTACGACGAATACCTCCTCGTGAAAAGCAATGTGCGGGCCGTCATGCCCGACGCCATGTTGGCGCGGTGGTACAATCCGTGGCCGCGCATGCAGCTGACCGAATACTCCACCTGGTCGGAAGTGGAGGCCTGGGGAGAGACGCTGTTTCCGTCGGGGACCGCTTCGCCCGCGGTCCTGTCGCTCGCCGACAAGTTTCGTCGCGAGACGGCAAGCGACGAGGAGGCGGCGGCGCAGGCGCTGCGCTTCGTGCAGGAAGAAATTCGGTATCTCGCCATGGCGATCGGCGAGAATGCTTTCCGCGCGGCCGAACCCGGCGTGGTTTTAGAGCGCCGCTACGGGGACTGCAAAGACAAAGTCAATCTCCTGATCGCTTTGCTGCGCCGGATGAACATCGAAGCATGGCCGGCGCTGGTTTCCTTTCAAACGCAGCATCGTGTGGCGGAATTTTTGCCTGCACCGATCTTCGATCACGCCATCGCCGTGCTGCGCATCAAAGGGCGCGAGTATTGGGTGGACCCGACCGAGAGCCAGCAAGCGACGGTCTTGGAGCGCATGCGCGCCGGACGATTCGGCTATGCTCTGTTCTTGCAGGCCGGCTCGGCAGCGCTTACGGCGCAGCCGGATTCGGTTCTGCCGCAGAACGAGCTGTCGACGAACGAAACGATCGTCGTCAAGGATTTCAAGCAGCCTGCTCGCCTGACGCTGGAGATTGTGGCTTCCGGACAGGAAGCGAGCGACCTGCGTCGCGCGGTCCTGGCCGGTATGATGGACCGGTACGTCACCTCGTGGAAAAGCGCGGTCGAGCGGCCTTATCCCAATGCCAAGCTGGTCGGGACGTTCAACGTCGACGACGACTTGAAGAACGACCGCTTCAGATTTCGCCTGGAGTTCGAATTGCCCGACATGTTCGAGTACGACAAGCGCGAGCTTTACGCGCGGCTGCATTCCGTCGGTGTCGGCGATTATCTTCAGATCATCGCCATGTCGAATCGCGATTGGCCGGCATCGCTGGGCCGCGCGGGCATTTACCGCCATAACGTCCGGATTGAGCTGCCGGAACCCGTGTCACCCACCACGCCGGCGACTTTTAACGACGCGGATAGTTTTCTTTCCTATGCGCAGTCGCTCGCTCTCTCGGGCAAAGTGGCCGAAGCCAAATGGACGGTCGTAGTGAAGCGCGAATACGTTCCGGGCGCCGATCTCGCTTCCCATATGGCGCGCCGGAATCACTGGAGAGAGCAATACTCCGGCGGCATTCGCGTCACTCCGTTGAGCGTTCAGGACTTCACCAAGCAGGTGAGGGCCGTAATGGATCGCCGTTTTGACGCGTTGACACGCGGAAAACTCAACGACACGGCGCTAGCCGAGATGCGCACGCTGCGGTTCGACGCCGAAGCTCAAGAGCTGCGATATTTTCTCGATCGGATCGCCTTCGGGGCCAAACAGCGCGCCCGCTTGTTGGTCGATTACGGAATCCTGCTCGACAACCAGGGCAAGCGCAAGGAAGCGATGCAGGCGATGAATGACGCGCTCACGCTCGATCCTGACTCCAGCTACGCGCTCATCTCGCGGGGCGAAACGTTGATTGCGTCGCGGCGGCTGAACGAGGCGCTTGACGATTTCCGCCGCGCCGAAGCGCTTGGCGTTGACGCCTCGCGGCTGGGGATGAAGCGCGGTGTGGCACGTTATTATATGGGCGACTATGCCGGTGCGGCCGGCGATTTCAAGACTGCCGTACTCGGCAAAAGCGGCAGCGATCGGCTATTTGCGCTTCTATGGCTCTACCTGGCGGCGTCGCGCTCGGGAGGCAATGGCGCGGTTGCGATCAAGGATTTCGCTATTGCCGATGATAATAAGCCGGCCTGGCCGGCGCCGTTGCTGCATTTCTTAACCGGCTCGCTCGATGAAAACGGCCTCCAGGGACAAACGAAGGTGAGTGATCCGCTCGTTGAGCTCGAGCGGCGCTGCGAGACGCTTTTCTTCATGGGCCAACACGCCGCTTTGAAAGGAGAGACGGGTAAGGCCCGAAGTAATTTCGAAGCCGCGCGAGCAACGGGAGCCGTTTGGATGAGCGAACAGATCTACGCCGGTTTGGAAGTCGATGGAGTGAGCAAAGCGCCGTAGAAGACTCACACCGCGCCCTACGCCGACACCTGCTTCAGCCGCAGGATAAAAACCCCCTGGTTCTTTTCGCTGATGTAGATGAAGCCGCGGCGGTCGACCAGCACGTCCTCGACCTGCGCGACAAGCTTGGTCGGCTTGGCGCCGATTCGCTCTTTCGGATCGGGCGGAATAAACCAGGCGATCTCTTTCGGAGCGCGGGCGTCGCGGATGTCATAGACGCGAAGGCCCGCGTTGAAATAGGTGAGATAGGCGATATCGTCGCGGTCTTCCAGGCACGCCTGGTGGTTCGGGTGATGCTGGTTGTGCGGCCCGAAGCGGCCGCCCTTTTCGTAGAAGTTCTTGAGTCCGCTCGCCTCCGGCGGCGCCGGCAGCGGGAACAGCGAAATCATGCGCGGCTCGTTTTCATTCGCGATATCGACGATCCCGGCGAGATTTAAATTTTCATCGCCGTTCTCTGCGATCGCCTCGTCGTTGATGAGCGCGAGCTTCCGCCGCGGCAGCGGGATGTAAGTATGGATTCCCTGCCGGCTGCACAGTCCCTGAAACGCGAGCCGGCTGATCATGCGCGGATGAGTTGTTTTCGTTACATCGAGAATAATGCCGCCGCCGTCGCCGTAGGATAAATACGCGCGATCGCCTTCGATGTGCGCCGGGCCGTGGAGCGAGAATTTCACGCCGGACTTGGGCGCGTCGCGGCGCTGCTCATCGAGCGCGAAGAAAGAAAGCTGCTTCGGGTTCGCCGGGTCGGCGATATCGACGACGTGGTAAACCTTGCCGTCGTAGCCCGGCGCGCCGCCGGCCGCGTGCACGAGGTTGCCGCCGTCGTAGAAATTGCGGTGCGTGCCCGTGCTGTTCGTCCGATAATGACCGAGCCGCTTGGGTTTCGTCGGCTGCTCGACATCCCAAATGTAAAAGCCTTCCGCGAACGGCTTTCCTTCGCTGCCGCCCCAGCCCGGCGCGATGCGCTCGAGCGCCGTGATCATCTTGCCGTCGGCGACTTGGATCTGGATCGTCCAAGTATTCTCCGGCCCCGGCACGAAAGCGGCGGGTTCCGGTGCGGACGGGTCCGTCACGTCGAGCACGCTCCAGCCGCTGTGCCACAGATGGGCGAGGTAGAGATACCAGCGCCCGTTTTTCTCCTGCAGCGCGAGCTTAAAGGCGGGCTTGCGATTTAGATCGTGGTAGCCGACCAGCTCAATGTTGTGGGCAAAGTGTGGTGAATTTAACGGCATCGTTCTCACACGGGCATTTGACGTTTCAGTTTTCAAGTAAAGAGCTAATCGGTCCTCCGAGCGTGAAACTGAAATTTGAAACTCGAAACGTATTTAGCTACCGGCTTAGCGTAACTCCGATGCGCGCACAATACTTGCGCACCGGGCAGCGGCTGCAAAGCGGCGAGATCGGCCGGCAGAGATGCTGCCCGAACGTGACCAGGAGATCGTTATACTCGATCCAGTAGCGCTTCGGCAGCTTCGCCCGCAGCGCGAACTCGCTCTCTTTCGGATTTTTCGTCTTGATGTAGCCCCAGCGGTTCGAGATGCGGTGCACGTGGGTGTCGACGCAGATGCCGGGCTTCCGGTAACCGAGCGTCACGACGAGATTCGCTGTCTTGCGTCCGACCCCTTTCAGCTTGAGCAGCTCGTCGATCTCGTCGGGCACCTTGCCGACGTAATCCTTGAGCAGCGTGCGGCAGATGTCGCGGATGACTTTCGCCTTCGTGTGGTAGAAGCCGACGGGGAAGATCGCCTTTTCGATCTTCGCGACGGAAAGGCGGGCCATCGTCTCGGGCGTATCGGCGAGCGCGAAGAGCCGCCGGCTCGCCTGGGCCGTGGTCGTGTCCTGCGTGCGCAGGCTCAGAATGCAGGAGATCAGGACCTGGAACGGGCTCTCCGAATTTTCCGCGACGAGCGTGACGATAGGCGTTTGCCACTGCGGAACCTCTCGGCGGAGGATGCGGATCGCGCTGTGGATTTGCTCGTCGGTCATCGGAATGCGCGTTGATTCGCGGCAGTCCGGGCACGATAGCAAATTCCGCGGCCGTGGAGAAGGCTAGTGCTCTGTGGGGTGGATTTCCGGCGCTGCCGTCTCTCCGGTGTGAGCCAGCGGCAGCTCGACCACGAAGGTCGAGCCCTCGCCGAGCTTGCTCGAAACGGAGATGGTGCCGTCGTGGGCTTCGACGATCGTCTTTACGAACGCGAGGCCGATGCCGGTACCCTTGGCCTGCGTCTCGGAGGAGTTGCTCGCGCGGTAGAATTTCGTGAACAGCTTCGGCAGTTCATCGGCGGCGATGCCGATGCCGGAATCTTTGACCGCGACATAGACCTTGCGGTCGACGCAGAAGACCGCTACGGCGATCGAGCCGCCGGCTTCAGTATACTTCACCGCGTTGCTCAAGAGGTTGGCGAATACTTGACCGAGCTTCTCGCCATCGGCGATCGTCTGCGGCACGGGCTCGGCCATGAGCTTGATCGAGAGGTTCTTGGGACGCGCCAGCGCGCGCGCCTCGTCGACCGCGCGGGCGACGATCGCCGACAAGTCGGCCGGGCGTCGCTGGTACTCCATCATGCCCGCGTCGGATTTCGCGAGGTCAAGAAACTGGTCCGTAAAGCTCATGAGCTTGTCGGCGTTGGAGCCGATAAGCTCGAGCATTTCAAGCTGCCTGCCGTTGATATCGCCCAGCTCCTGTTCGGCGAGGAGGTTGCGGGCGAAAAAAATGACCTGCAGCGGGTTTCTGAGCTCGTGGATGATCTCGTGCATGAGATCGGCCTTCGCCTCATTGGCCTTCTTGATCTGGGCGCTCATGTCGTTGACCGCATCGGCGAGCAGCCTGGTCTCGTCGTGCGAGCGCACGCGGATCGGCTCGAAGCGGCCGCGGGCGATCTCCTGGGTCGCCCGAACGAGGCTTGCGATCGGGCGGGTGATCGTGCGGGAGATGATCCACGCCGCGGCCGAGGCCACGAGTATCGTGAGCAGGGTCAATGCCACCGCGACGAGCATCGAGCGCTGGGTAGCCTCGACGAAGGCCGCCATCGCGCTGTCGATGGAGAGCTGGTTTAGGCGGATGAGCCCTTTGAGCGACCGGTCGATGAAATCGATATATTCCTGGCGCTCCTCCTGGTCGGACGGCGCGAGCGGAGCGAGAATTTTGCGATTGGCCGTGTCAATGAGCGGCAGCGAGAGGGCAAAGGAGTGGTGCCGTTGGGCGACCTGGTGCAGGAGCTCGCTGCGTTTGGCCTCGGTCATGACCAACGAGGAGAGCAGCCGCTGAAACTCGGTCGAGCTTTCCTTGAAGAGCTTGTAATAAACCGGGTCGCCGGTGATGAGATATTTTCGCGCGTAACTCTCCTCGTCGTCCAACAGCGTCCTCAGGCGCTTGGAGATATCGAGCGACTGAACTTCTAACGTGAGAGTCGTCTGAGCTTCCTCGGACAAGGCGTGCAGCTCATAGAGCATGTATGCCTGCGCGACGATGACAATGCCGATGACGACGATGAAGCCCAGAACCAGTTTGCGGTAAATCGTCAACTTCATGTCTGCGGAGGGGGGACGGTACCAGTTTAATACACAAAATAAACTAAGCAACGAATGTGCCATCGCGGGAAAGAATTCGTCGGGCAAAACACTTGGATTTGTAGGTTTTTTTCGGTAATTTTTTGCGTGAAAAAACCGTTGTGCAAATGATGACAAATTACGTTCAAAATCACCGGCTCGTTTTGTCGCTTCTTGTCACCGAAGAATGGATTTTTGTCTGCCGGTCGAATACACTTCTCCCGTCATGAGCGCTCCGGTTATCAACAGGATCGCCGCGGCGCTGGCGGCGCGCTCGCCGCAGATGTTCGAAGCGCCTGGATTCAAACAAGCGGCGGTTCTCGTGCCGATTCAGCAGAGAGTCGACGGTGCCTATCTCATTCTGACGCAGAGAACGGAGACGCTCAACTCCCATCGAGGCCAGGTTGCCTTCCCCGGCGGCAAAATCGAGCCGCGCGACGCCGGCGCCGAAGCGGCGGCGCTGCGCGAAAGCCACGAAGAGATCGGCCTCGCGCCCCGCGACGTGCGCGTGCTCGGCCAACTCGACCAGGTGACCGCAGCTTCGGATTATCTCGTTACACCGTTTGTCGGCGTGCTGCCCTATCCGTACGAATTCCGGCTGAATCCACACGAGACCGCGGCGCTCTTTTCCGTTCCATTGGACGCCCTCATAGCGGAGGGTTGCTTCAAGGCCGAACCGCGCCGTTTTCCGCCGGAACGGCGCGATCCCATTTATCATTTCTATTATGAAGAATGGGATATCTGGGGCGCGACGGCGAGGATAATCCTCCAGTTGTTGGAGCTTTCCTACGGATATCGGATTGAAAAGTAGTCCAATATTGGACCAGCTACATTGCCTCGACGGACGATTTTTTCCCCTTGTGTAAGCTGGAACTATAGCCGCAAGCGGACATTTCCGTACAACCGTGCGCACCGCGCCGGCCTCGCGTTCGCTATGAATCAGATACCGTGCTGAAAATATACGGCGCGCGGGGTTAGAAGCCCGGGAATTGAACAGCCTGAAGTCTATTTCACCAGCAGCATCGGGCTCGGGCGGACGATCTTTTTCGACTCCGCGACCGGGAACTCTTTGTCGCAAAAAGGGCATTTCGCGTCGATCTTGAGCCGCTCGAATTGCGGCGAAACCAGAAATTCTTCGTTGCAGCCGGGACAGATCACTCGCATCGAGCTGGCCATGGCGTCCTCCTTTATGCGTCGAGCGGAATCTTCGCGAGCGCGTCGCCGATGTAATCTTTCAGCTCGGCTTTCCGCATCGCCTCGTCCGGCACCTTGATCCTGATCTCGAACGGCTCGGGCGGCGCCGGCATAGTCGCGTCGATTCCGCCTTTCGCGACCGTGTACGAATGGTAGGCGAGCTCCGACGAGCCGGAGGCGTACGCGGTGGGGTCACGCGTGGTGGAGGCCATGTTCGGCAGCACGAGGATATCGCGGTCCCAGCGGCTCCGCGTCGCGACCGCCCAAAGTACTTCGGCATCGTCGAAGACGTCGATGTCATCGTCGACGACGATGACATGCTTGAGGCGGCGGTCGACGGAAAGCGCGGCGACGATCGCCTCGCGTCCCTGGCCGGCACCGGTCTTCTTGATCTGCACGTAGGCGTGAAAGCGGCTGCAGCCGGAAGAGGGGAGATGGACGTTCTTCACGGTCGGCACCGCCTGCTTGACGGCGCGATAGATCGAGCCTTCGAGCGGAATGCCGCCGAGATGGTCCTGGTCGCGTCCCCCTAGATGAATGTCATGGTAGATCGCGTCGCGCCGGTAGGTGATCGCCTTGACGTCGATCACCGGCCTCAGCGTCTCCGGCGAGTAATACCGCGCGAAGTCGGCGCGGAGCCCGTGGCGCCCGCGCTCCTTTGGCGGGATGACGCCCTCGATGACGATCTCGGCGTCGGCCGGCACGAGAAATTTATCGCCCCAGGTTTCCGACGGCGTCACGCGGAGCGGCTCGGCCAGCGCGCCGCCGATCACCCCGTATTCGTCGACGTCGAGCGACACGCGCGTGAGCGCGCCCATACAAGCCGCGGGATGATGGCCGATCCACGCGACGACCGGCAGCCCTTCGCCGGTCTCGGCGACGCGCTCGCGGTAGCGCTCCCAGTTGCCTGTCTGCTCGCCGAGTCCGACGGTCGCCTTTCTCGGCTCCAGCAGTCGCAGCGTCTGATAAGCGCAGTTGTAGACGGTGCCCTCCTGGTTGTCGACGGTCGTTATGACGGATCCGAGAATGGTCCGCCCGCCCTCCATGTGATAGGGGAGCGGCACGGGGAAATCGAACAGATTGACGTCGCCGTCTTTTTTCACGACCTGTTTGACCGGCGCGTCGTCGCGGCCGACGACGACCGGCGTTCTGGCATTCTGGGTCCGGCGGTCGTAGTCCAAGCCGACCTTTTCGACCGTCGAATCGAGCGAGAGCGCGCAGAGATTCCGGCTCGCGAAAAGATTCGTCAGCAGCGGAAAAGCCGAGCGGCCGCCGGCAGCGGTCGCGAGTTTGTCGAAGATGACGATGGGAAATTTGTGCGCGCGGTCAAGCTTCACCAGCACGGCCGAGATCTCGAATTTAAGATCGACGTCGCGATGCACGTGCACCAGCTCGTCGGGAAAACACTCTTTGACCTGCGCGAGAAAAGTTCGGAGATCCTTCGCCGGTGTGCTCATGTTCGCTTCCTTCTTTTATCCCCTCTGGTCGATAGGCTCGAGGCGTAAATCGATACCCTTCTTCTCCAATTCTCGATAATACTCTTCGCGAATCGCCGGATCTTCTTTCTCGTAGGCGATCTTGAAAGAGACCGCATAAGGATCTTTATCCTGCGCGGTGCGCGCAGCATCGAAGGGGCGGCCGGCGCCCTGGCGCAGCCCGATGCCGCGAAACGCGAGCATGCGGTACTCGCCTTTGCCGGTGTTGAAGTGCTGGTGGTACTCGTTATCCCGCGGCGCGACGACCGCGTAGGGTACGGTCGGTACTTTGCGGCGCTTCTCTTCGTTCGGCATGAATAGGAGCTCGTAGCCTTCGCCGGCGATAACGATGACATGCGCGCGCGCCTGGTGCCGGTGCGCGGTGACATAGGTTCCCGGCGACACGCCCATGATGTGCATGCCGATCGATGTGTTCGACATCGACAGGCGCATGATCGAGGTCCGGTTGCCGCGCTCGGGATACGAATCGAGCTGGAACGTGCGTATGTCCGGGATGAAATTCGTCTCGTAAAGCCGCAGGTTCCACTGCCTGCCCTTGTCGGAGAAGAAATTCTGCATCGAGTGGCTGTATCGGTCGCTGAAGACGAAGGGGTTGTTGAAGACGAAATCCAGATTGCCGTACAAATTGATCACGTGCGCCATGTTGGTGCCGAAGAGCATGCGGCACGGCTCGCTGCCGGAGCTGTTGAACTCCTGGTGCCAGGCGTTGAGAGGAATCGCGAGCAGCGCGCCTTCCTCCCATTCGACGGTCGTGCGCGACTCGCCCTCCTGCCAGATCGTCGTCGCGCCGCGACCCTGCATCACATACATCACCGAGTCGTACATATGACGTTCGGGCTTGAGCTCGCCCCCGGGCGGAATCTCGACGATCTGGAGATTATAAAATTCCTGGTTGCCCAGACGCGTGTAGGCGGCCTTGCCGCCGCGGCGCTCCCAGTCGGCGAGCTGCAGGCTGCCGAGATCCTCGAGCGCGCTACCTTCGTAGAGCGGCACGCCCTCCTGGCGGACGAAATTCTGGTACGCGCTTTTGACGTACCATTCCTCGAATGTCTTCGGCGCCTTCGCCATTGTCTCACTCCCGATTGACTTCAGCGTTGCGTCGCGCGGCTTTCCGCCTCGACGCGCTGCACGAAACTGTTGTCGACCAGCTCCGACAGATTCAACTCGCGGAGCTTGGGGTTGTTCTCTCCGAGATCCCAGAGGTTCGAGCGGAGGTCGTCGATATTCGTGTGCGGGAAAAGCACCTGCGAGTCGACGTATAAGCGGTAGTTCAAATCCAGTATAGCCGGGTCGTCCGTTCTTAGAAAATGCGCGAACACTCGGCCCACGGCCTCGCGGTTCTTGGGGTTTTTCGTCCAATGCGCCGCTTCGCTCAGAGCCCGGACGAAGCCCAGGATGAGATGGCGGTTTCGATCCCGAAAGCTCCGCGTGACGATAACCGAGCTGCCGATCACCCGGATGCCCATCGAGACTGCGTCGGCCATCACATGATAGGGAATTTTCGATCGCTCGAGGCGCTCGACGGTGGTAACGACGCCGCTCAACACGCCGGAACGAAATGCGGCGGCTCTCTGGACGCCGCCGCCGGCAACCTGCATAAATTCGACTTCCTCGGGTTTGAGCCCGAGCTTTTCGAGAATGCGGCGTGTGGCGTAGTAGCTCGATCCGCCGATACGGTCGATGCCGATTTTTTTCCCCTTGAGATCCGACACGGTCTTGAGGCCTGGCTGCACGACGAGCTTATACTGCGTCGGCTCGCTGCTCGCGACCACGATGAGATCCACGCCTCTAACAGCGGCCTGCGCGGCGGTCTCGGGCGAGCCCACGAACATCGAGAGATCGCCGGCGAGTAGCGCCGGCATTCCCTGGGCCGAGGTGGCGATGAAGACAAGCTCCGGCGCGAGGCCGTGGCGGGCGAAAAAGCCGGCGTCCTGAGCGGCCCAAAACGAGATGCGGTTGCCGCTGATCGAGGCGTAGCCGATCTTGATCGCTTCGCCGCGACCGGCATCGGCGGCGAGCGAAACCGAATGGCAAAGGAGCGAACCAAAAAGAAAAACAGTCAGCGCGAAGCGGATCGGCGTCGTACGCGTGGGTTTAACCTCCCTCAACACTCCTACAATCCGTATTCCTTCCAGCGCCGCTTGAGCGTCGCTTCCATTTTCGGCGCGATCGCGGTGCCGAGCGGCGGGTAGCGATTGCCGCCGTACTGCTCCTGCGGCTCGAGCTCCCAGTTGATCGTCGCGTCGATGAGCACGCGCGTCCATTTGCCGTGGCCGTATTTGACGGAGTCACGTTCCGGCGAGGGCACGCTCGGGTCGAGCATCGATCCCGAGGTGCCGGGCAGCGTCGTGATGTCGCCCATCGCCGCGTTGACGCGGTAGCAGAGCGCCCACTCAATCGCCTCCCAGTCGTGAATGTCTATGTCGTCGTCGACGACGATCAAATGTTTCGCCGCGTAGTTGCCGAGGTGGCAGCCCCACAGCGCGGCGGCGACCTGCTGCGCGTGGCCGCGGTGGCTCTTCTTGATCTGCACGCGGAGCAGCTCGGGCCATTTGCCGCGCCAGACTCCCGTCACATTGGGCACCCCCGCCTGCTCGAGATAGAGCCACGCCATCGCCGAAAAGGTCGCCGGCGTCCACGTCGTGCCTTCGTTGGTCCGGCCCGGGCTGGCGCCGGTCAAACAGCCGTGGAAGATCGGGTCGTCGCGGTGCGTGACGCACTCGACGCGGATCGCGTGCTTGGGCGTCTTGCGCCCGGCGTAATAGCCGGGATACTCGCTGAACGGTCCCTCCGGCTCGTATGTCTTGGGGTCCGGAGAGACGAAGCCTTCGAGAACGATCTCGGCGGAAGCCGGCACCTTTAGCTGGCTTGTGCGGCACTTCACCAGCTCGACCGGCTTGCCCATGAGCGAGCCCGCCATCTCGTATTCGGGGTAATTCACCGGGGTCGAGGCGGCGAGGAACAGCGACTGGTCCCAGCCGATCACCACCGCGACCGGCATCTCGCGGCCGCTGCTTTTGTACTTGCTGAAATGCTTGCCCCAGCCTTGCGTCATCGCGAGCAGCACGCCGATGGTGTTGCGCTTCGCGATCATGCCGCGGTAGGTGCCGACATTGTGCACGCCGGTATCCGGGTCCATGGTGACGACGCTGGCCGACGTCATGATGTAGCGGCCGCCGTCGTGCGGGTTCCACTTAGGAACGGGAAGCTGAAAGAGATCGACCGCGCCTCCCTCGATAACGTTTTGCTGCACCGGGCCGCGCGCGACCTCGACGGGCTTTACGGGGCGCGAGAACCGCTCCTTGAAGATCGGCACCATCTCCGCGTAGGAGGTCGATTCGGAGATGCCGAGAATGCGGCAGACGCGCTCGCGCGTGCCGGTGCCGTTGGTGAAGAGCCGCCTGCAGAAGGTATCGCGGTGGTCCTTGATGTTCTCGAACAACAGCGCCGGGCCGCCGCGGCTCGACACCTCGCGCGTGATCGCGCCGATCTCCTCATCCCAGTCGACCTCGACCGCGATGCGTTTGAGGTCGTCGCGATCTTCGAGGTCCGCGATCCAGGCGCGCAGATCCCGGGAGCGCCTATCGATCTCCGGCAGCGAGGCCGCCTTGCGGGCGGCGGCGAGGCGTTTGCTTTTCATCGACTTCTCACCTTCATCAATCGAGCAGCTTCCGCGCGAGCTCGGCGCCTGGGTCGCGCACCTTGTAGATGCGCTCCTCGGACTGATTTTCCATCCTGAGATATTGCTCCATGGTAAGGCCGTCCTTCGCGGCGAGCACGCCGAATTCTTTCATCCATTTCGTGTCGACGTCGAGCCGGCGCGTCGCTTCGCCCATCGACCGCGTGAAAATCTCCTGGCCCTCCTTGCCGAGTAGCCAGTTGACGAACACCTTCGTGGCGTTCGGGTGCGGCCGGTTCTTGAGGATAACGAGGCTGCCGTATCCGGCGGTGGCGTAAAGACCTTCCTTCGGAATAGGCAGCGTTTTCACCGGCAGCCCGGCTTTCAGGTAAGGCGCGAACTCGGTAAAGCCGATGCCCAGCGTATGCGCCAGCCTTCCTTTGGCGAGATTCTCCGCGAGCAGCCTGAGGTCGCGGCTCAGGAAAAGCTTCTGGCCGACCAGCTTCTTTAAATATTCCTCGCCTTTGACCTGGAGGATAAACGACCAGATCGACGCGCCCGAGCCGGGAACGCGCGGATCGCTGAAGCCTATCTTTCCCTGCCATTTCGGATTTAGATAGTCGTCGAACGAGCGGATTTCTTCGGGGCGGGCAAGGTCGGAATTGTAATTCAGCGACTGCGTTTGGTAGGCGGCGAACGAATAGATGTAGCGCTTCGCGTTGTCGATCCAGATATGGCCGCCCCACCAGTGCTTCGCGTCTTTGACTTCCGGGAGCATCATGGCCGGCTCGACGAGGTCGAGAATGTTCTCCGGCAGCAGCCCCTTGACCGTCGATTCGGTACCGCCGAAATGGACGTCGAAATAGCGGATGCCCGCCTTCGCTTCGCTGACGATGCGCGTGATGACCGTGGCGCCGCGGCCGGGAACCGGCTCGAGCGCTATGCCGTAGCGCTTCGCAAAGGTCTCTTCGAGCGCTTTTCTGAGCTCCGCATTCGGTGGAATGGACGCGACGAGCGAGCCTTCTTTTCTCGCGGCCTCGACGGTAGCTTCCCAGTCGGAGGGTTTGCCGCTCTCGGCCGCCGTCGCCGTCGAAGCGATCGCCAGCGCGGCGAAAACGACCAAGACGGTCTTCGCTGCCGGATTTTGCATGCTCATTTTTTCAACGCGGCGGCGAATTTTTCCAGTACTTTTTCTTTCAGCTCCTTGCTCGCGCCGGAAACCGGCGGAAAGTCTTTCATCCACTCGAACGGCCGGCAGGCGTCGATCAGCGCGCGCGAGCTGAAGCCCTTGTCCGCGCGCGGGATGATCGGATCGAGCGGGCCGCTCCAACAGCGCCGCACGATATCGATCGACTTCTCCGGGTCGACGCGCGTGCAGACCGCCCAGAGCACGTCGTTGATGTCCGAGACGTCGATGTCGTCATCGACGACGATCGTGTAGCGGCTGAGGTAGGCCCCGGTCTGGCACTGGCTCGCGATGGTCGCGGCCTGCTTGGCGTGGCCGGGATAGCGCTGCTTGATCGAGACGGCTGTGAAAAAGCGATTCTGGTGGCAGGCGACGCCCGTCACGTCCGGCACGCCGGCCTTTTCCATCGAGTCCCAGATGAATGCCGCGCGCAGCAGCGCCGGGCAGTTGTCGGCGCCCGCCTG
>DATFWH010000163.1:0-3027 GCA_035259465.1 Binatia bacterium | reverse complement strand
CGCCGTCAGATCCGCCCATGCCGATCGGCGGCAGCAGCGGACCGAAGCGGTCCCAAAAACCCGGCGCTCGCTCTTAGGCGGGCCTCTCGCCGCGCGGGTCTGCCGGCATCGTCTGGACGGGCTTCACGCCGGCCTTCTGCTTCGCGACGCGCGCGTCCTCCGCGTCCTGCGCCTCTTGCAGCTCCTTCTTCGCGTACTCGACGTCGCGCTCGGCGTCGTCGAGTTTCTCGACCACCGTCTTCTCGTCCGGCTTATTCTGCTGCTCGTTGAGCTGCTTGTGGATGTTTTGGAGATACTCCCTGATTTTTTCGTAGTAGGTATTGGTCGCTTCCTCGACGGCCTCTTGCTTGGCGTACACTATTTCGACGGCGTCGATGTAGCCCTGGATGGCGTCGTTGATTATCGCCTTACCATTGGGCTGGAACGCGAGCTGCGGCTTGAGGCCAAGCTTGGCCGCGGTCTGAAACGCCGCGTTCGCCTTTTGCTCGAAAATGGCTTTGGTTTTTATCGCGTCGTTGATCGCGCTCTTAAATCCGTCGAGCAGGTCCTTAACCGGCGCCCAGTCCGGATTCGTGAACAGCTCGTCCGCCGCCTTGTCGAAGTCCTCCTCGGCTTTCTCGAGCTTCTTCTGCGCGTCGCTAAGGTTCTTCTGCGCCTCCTGCACCTTGTCGGGCGCAGGCGTGTTCTGACCGTAGGCCGCGAACGCCACCCAAAAAATCGCCAGCGCCGCTAGGAAGCCGCGCGCAGCTATACGCAGGCCAGTCTTCTTCAGAGCCATACCGCCTCCCATCTGCGCCGGGGAAAGGTCAGCCTTTGATGTACTGCTCCAGCTGCTCGATTCTGAACTGCTGCTCGCTGATGATCGCCTTGACGAGATCGCCGATCGAGATGACGCCGATCAGCCTGCCCTGTTCCAGAACCGGCAGGTGGCGCACGCGCTTGTCGGTCATGACCGCCATGCATTCTTCGATCGTCTGCTCCAGCCCGGCATAGAGCACGTGCGCGGTCATGATCTCGCGCACCTCGGTGGTAGGCGAGGAGCGCCCCTCGAGGATGACCTTGCGCGCGTAGTCGCGCTCGGAGATCACGCCGACGACCCGCTCGTCCTCGCGGACGATGAGCGCGCCCACGCCTTTCTCCGCCATGAGCTTCATCGCGTCGAAGACGGAATCGCCGGGCGCGATCGACCAAACGTTTCGACCTTTGGTCGAGAGTATGTCACTGACTTTCATGCGACACCTCCTGCCGACGAGAGCATATCTACTGCTGCCTCTGGAGATTGTAAAGGACTATGTGAGAGTTCGGCGCGCGCGACATTTCGTTGCTTTTTCGTCCCCCGTCGATTAAAATGAATAAACTTTTCCGGTGCTTTTGACTGATTCGCCCCGCACTTATCGAATGATCTATATCCTGAAGCTCGCGGTCGTCGCCGTCGTTACCACCATTCTCTCCCTCGCCATTCTTCTGCTCGCCCCCTTCGACGACCGCGAGGGAAGACTCGCCTATCGCATCGGCTGGCTCTGGAGCCGCATGGTTTTGAACGTGGCCGGCGTCCGCCTCAAGGTCCACGGCCTTGCGCGGCTGCAAAGGCGCGCGTACATCTTCATAGCGAACCATCAGAGCCACATCGACATTCCCGTGATGGTGCAAAGCCTCCCCGGGTTCCAGCTGCGCTGGATCGCGAAAAAGACCCTCGCCTATGTCCCCTTCTTCGGCTGGGCGCTGCTCGCCTCACGGCACATTCTGATCAACCGAGCCGACCGCTCGGCGGCGATGGCGAGCCTGACGAAGGCCAAGGCGAAGCTCGCCGCCGGCATTTCGGTCGTGATCTTTCCCGAAGGGACGCGCGGCGTACGCGGACGCCTGGGAAGCTTCAAGCGCGGCGCGTTCCTGCTCGCGATGAAAACGAGAACGCCGATCGTGCCGGTCACGATCAGCGGCAGCTGGCGCATCATCGGGCGCAAAGAGTGGCGCCTCAAAAGCGGCGAAGTCGAGGTCATCGTCCACGAGCCGATCGACATCGAGCGCCTGGGCGGCAAAGACAGCGAGGAACTCGCCGAGCGCGTCCGAGCTATTATCGAGTCGAGCTGCCGCGTGACAAAAGATCCGGAGGAGAAGTTGAGCGGCGCGCGCGCCGCGGCCGCGCTGAACGTCGCTTAAAGCATGGAACCTGTAAAAATCATACCGCTCGGCGGCCTCGGCGAATTCGGCCTCAACATGCTGCTGCTCGAGTGCGCCGGCGAGTCGATCGCAATCGACTGCGGCCTCATGTTTCCCGGCGCCGACCTCTTCGGCATCGATCTCGTTATCCCCGACGTGAGTTATCTGACGGAGCGGAAGAGCGCGCTGCGCGCGATTGTGCTCACGCACGCGCACGAGGACCACATCGGCGCGCTGCCGTATATCCTGAAGCAGATCGACGCGCCGGTCTTCGGCTCGCGCCTGACGCTCGCGCTCCTGAAAAATAAAATCCGCGAGCACGGCCTGGAGCAATCCGCCGACCTGCGCGAGATCGCCGCCAACCAGCCGTGGCAGCTCGGGCCGTTCAAGCTCGAAGGCATCCGCGTGACGCACAGCCTGATGGATTGCCTCGCGCTGGCGGTCGAGACGCCGGCGGGCGTCGTCATTCACACCGGCGACTTTAAAATCGACCAGACGCCGATGGGCGGCGAGATCTTCGATTTTCAGAAGTTCGCCGCCTACGGCGAGAAAGGCGTCCTGTTGCTGCTTTCCGACTCGACGAACGTCGAGCGCGAAGGCTATACGCCGTCCGAGCGCGAGGTCGGGAGAAACCTCGAGGCGATTTTCAAGCGCAGCCGCGGAAAAATATTCGTTTCGACATTTTCGTCCAACATCCCGCGCATCCAGCAGGTCGCCG
This sequence comes from Binatia bacterium, assembly GCA_035259465.1. Lineage (GTDB taxonomy): Bacteria > Desulfobacterota > Binatia > UBA9968 > UBA9968 > JAJPJQ01. Next base: position 149 of record DATFWH010000163.1, on the reverse strand, counting down.
ACATCTCGCGACGCGCTGGGCGGCGGCTCGTCCTGAGCGGCCGGAGCATGATCAACAACGCCGAGGTCTCATCCGAGCTCGGCTATCTCGATCTCCCCCGCGACACGCTCAACGAGAACGAGCCGTGGCAGCACCTGCCGCCGGATCAG
>DATFWH010000162.1:0-6275 GCA_035259465.1 Binatia bacterium | reverse complement strand
GCCGAAGACGAGGTGACCGCCACGCGCGACAAAGCCATTCGAGACGTGTGGAAGGCATACACCGATTTCCGGCTCGCCGTCCGCAGGCTCGATGTCGCCGCGGCGTTGGTGGACGCGTCGCAGAAATCTTACGAATCGACTCTAGAGTCTTACCGCCGCGGGCTCGAAACCCTCACCAATCTGTTGGCGGCTCGCCGTGGCTTGAGCCAAGCGCGCTTCGTCGACCTCGACACCAGGGTCCAGCTGCTCAACGCGTCGGCGGCGCTCGCGTTTGCCACCGGGACGCCCGCGCAGGGCCCCGGCCGCTAGAAATATTTTTGCCGGTGGATTAACAGAAGGCAGAGGTAACGGATGGGGCCACAGATCAATGTCATCGGTTCGTTCTTTCCATCCTGGATGTTGTGCGCATTGATCGGCATCGGGGCGGCGGTGGTCGGACGGTGGTTGTTCGTCCGAACGGGTCTCGAACCGTATATCGGGCCGCCGCCGCTCATTTACTCGAGTCTCGCCATTTTCGTGACTCTCGTGCTCTGGGTGGCTTTTTTTAGGGGCTAAACATTATGGCTGACAATACAACTCCTTCAGAACCGGGCGCGCGGCGCGCGCTCGGCCGAATGATCGGCGTCGGAATCGTTATCGCCGCGGCCATTATGGTCGTGGTGACGCTGCTCCAGTGGGAGCTGAGGCCGCAGACCGACGACGCCACTGTGCGCGCAAATTTCGTGGGCATCGCGCCTCAGGTGAACGGACATATCGTCGAGCTCCACGTGCGCGACAACCAGAAGGTGAACCAGGGCGATGTGCTTTTCGTGATCGATCCGCGGCCATACGAGATCGCGCTGGAGAAAGCGCGCGCGACGCTCGCTCTCACCCGTACAGAAGTCAACGGCCTGAAGAACGGCGCCGCGACCGCCGTGGCCGGCATCTCCAAGGCGGAGGCGACGCTCAACGCCTCCGCAGCCAATGTCACGAGTCGCGAGACGGACCCGATCGTCGCCGACGCCGAGATCGCCCGGCTCGAAGCGCAGTTCCAGCATGCCGACGAGCACTTGAAGCGCGTCGAGCCGCTGCTGGCCCAGCAATTCGTCACCACGGATAAAGTCGAGGAAGCCCGCACGCAGCGGTCGGCGGCGCTCGAGGCGCTCAACGAAGCGAAGGCGAAAAAACGCGCCGCCGTCGCCGCGCTGGCCGCCGCGCGCGCGCAGCACATCGCGACCGATGCGGCTCTGCGCCAGGCTCGAACCGACAGCGCTCGCGCCCAGGACGCCATCGGCCAGACGGCCGACGGTATCAACGCCAGGATCGCCGCCGCCGAGGCCGCCGTGCACTCGGCGGAGCTGGATCTCAGCTATTGCACCGTGCGCGCGCCTTTTACGGCCCTGGTGGTCAACATGAATATATCGACCGGTGCCTTCGCCCGCGCCGGCGCCGAGGTCTTCACGCTGGTCGATACGAGCACCTGGTACGTCATCGCGAACTTCCGCGAGACGCAGCTGAGACACATCGCCGCTGGCGCGCCGGTCGATCTTTACCTCCAGTCGCATCCGGGCAAACACTTTCGCGGCAGCGTCGTGGGCCTCGGCTGGGCCGTATTACCCGAGAACGGCACGAGCGTCGGGGGACTCCCGCGCGTGGAACGCTCCCTCGACTGGATCCGCCTCGCCGCGCGTTTTCCGGTGCGTATCAAGGTGGACAGTCCGGACGATTCGTTTCGCCTCGGCGCTTCCGCGGTAGCGACGGTGAGCGGTAACTTCAGCGCCGCAGAGCGATGAGCATCTCTGCCCTCATCGAATTTCTCCGGCGCGAGCTCGCCCCCATACCCGGGAGAGGCGGCAAGACTTTCCGGCTCACGCTCGCCTGTCTCGCCGCGACGATTCCGATTTTGACCCATCATATTCCCGAAGGGCTCCTCGTGATGATCATCATGTACCTGATCACGCAGGAGGACACGGCCGCGACGCTGATCGGCTCGGTCTTGGGCGTGATCGGTTTGACCATCGGTATGGGCGCCGCACTTCTCGCCTGGAAAATTTCCATCGATATCGCATGGCTGCGTATCGTATTCTTCGTCGCGATCTTCTTCGGCGGTCTGTTTCTCAAGCGCGTGCTAACCATCGGCGCGATCGGGAGCGCCGTCGGCCTCCCGGCAGCCCTCATAATGATCATTCCCGATATTTTTCCGCCCAGTGCGGAGGCGCTGACCGAGTTCGCCCTCTGGATCTGGTGGTCCATCATACTGGGGCTTTTGGTCAATGGCGCCGTGCAGTACCTGCTCGCGCCGGGAGACCCGCTGATGCTGCTTCGGCGCGAGCTCGACACGAGACTCAAAGCCGCAGAGCAACTGCTCCGGCGCCTGGCGGGCGAAGCAGTAGGCGAGCCGGCGCCCGCCGAATCGCTCAAGTCTCTCGCGATCGCCGGTATGTCGCGCCCTCTCGCGCTCCTCAAAACATCCGCGCTCATCCATCAATGGGCTCACGCGCGCCACGAAGTGCTGTCCGCCCTCGTGACATTAACCGATCGGCTGATCACCGCGGCGACGGCGCTTCAGGCCGTCGCTCCCGGCGTAGCCGAAACCGCTCAACGAGAGCGGCTATTGAACGCCGCGGAAGCTTGCGAGAGGATGCGGCGGGCGTTCGAGGAGATGCGCCTGCCCGCGCGCGATGAGTGGAAAGCGCTCGCCGAACAGGCCGCGGGCCCAGCGGCGCCGTCGCCGCTTTCCGACATCGAGCGCACGCTCGACGAGATCGTTCTCACTTTACCCCGTTACACCGAGAAACCCGATCGGGCGGAAGCCGCCGCGACTGAAAAACCGAGGCTCTTTTTACCCGATGCCTTCGAGAATCCCGAATATGTCCACTTCGCGGTGAAAGGCACGCTCGCGGGGCTGATCTGCTACCTCCTTTTCGTCGGCTTCGATTATCCGGGCATCTACACCTCCGTCATCACCTGTTTCGTCGTGTCGCTCTCGACGATCGGCGCGAGCAATCAAAAAGGAATTCTCCGCTTCGGCGGCGCCGCCGTCGGCGGTCTGATGGGATTGATTGCGTTGATGTATCTGTTTCCCAATGTGGAGGGGATTGGCGGCTTTTGGCTGATCTTCGGCGCCGGCACCGCCGTCGCCGCATGGGCGAACTTCGGCACGCCGCGCATCTCGTACGGCGGCTATCAGGTCGGCCTCGCCTTTTACAAAGCCGTCTTCCAGGGTTTCGGCCACGGTTTCGACCAGGCGATGAGCGCCACCAATCTGCGCGATCGCGTGATCGGCGTATTCTTCGGCCTCATCGTATTCACCGTGGTCGAGAATCTTTTGTGGCCCGTGCGCGCGCGCGACGCGCTGCGCGCGCGCCTGGCCGAGATGCTCCGCTCGCTGGCCGAGCTGGCCCGCGCCGGAGCGGCCGGCCGAACTCAGGCCGAGATCGACGCGGATGTGGACGCATGGCGCTGGCGCGCTTCTGAAAGAGTGAAAGACATCCAGGAGCACATCGAGTCGTCCAAATTCGAGCCCGGCGATTTTACAATCGGCGAGATCCAAACGATGACCGGCGACGCCCAGATCATCTTGTTGCTAATACTCTCGCTCGCGCGCGAACGGCGCGATCTCGCGCCCGCGCCAGCGGTCGAGACAGCCGCGGCGGAGCTCGATGGTGCCGTCGCCGCAGCCTTGGAGGCCTTGGCCGCCCGCGCCTCCGATAGACGCGAGACAATGCTTCCTCGACTGGCGGAACCTCTAAATACCTTTGAGCGCTCCATGGCTGCTACCGTTACAGTTGACCGAGAGGCCGCCGCTTCCTTCGACGCGCGGCTGCAGCTCTATCGCCCGCTCGTTGCCGCGATCGAGCGGCTCTCTCTGGAATTCCCGGCTACCGACGCACAACGGGACCGGCAGGTACTCCTTCAGAGGCGGGAAATTCAAATGAATTCGCGATGAGGCGGAGAAATCCATGATGGCTAAATCGGGACATTTGTGGGCGGTCGGATACGACGATGAAGAACGGGCCCATCGCGTGCGCGACGAAATCGTACGCCTGGGGTGGAACCGGGATGACCTCGTTTTACATGACGTGGCCGTGGTCATACGGCACGCGGACGGATCGTTCACGCTCGATCGCGAGCCGTTCCCCGTCGTGTCGAACGTCTTAGCTAGCAGCGCGGTGGGGTTCCTCGCGGGCCTGGTGCTCGGCGGTCCGCTGGTCGGCGCTGCCGTCGGGGCGATTGTGGGAAGCGCCGGCTCCGCGGCCGTCGCGGCGTCGGTCGGAATCGGCGACGACTTTGTCAGCGAAGTGAAGGAGCTGATGAAACCGGGGACTTCCGCCATTTTCGTCCTCGACTACGAGGGCAACATGGACCTGATACTGCACGCGATACGCGGTTTGGGCGGGAAAGTGTTGAAGACTAATGTGGATGTGGAGCGGTCCAAGTTGATTCAGTCGACTTTGGCGGCGCCATCCGATCCGAAAAATGAGGTGAAACCATGAAGAAAAAAGAAATGAAAGAAGTGATCAAAACGGCGCGCAAGCTCGCCGAGCCTTTCCGCGTGACCGACGACGGTTTTCGTCTGAAAGACTACGACCCCGGCGACACGCTTAAATTCGACTCCGAGGACAAACCGCGAGCGAAGGAAGCGCTCGCGACGGGGATCTCTCTGCTCGCCGAGTTGCAGGATAGGCTTTATGCTCAGGATCGTTGGGCGGTATTGCTGATCTTTCAGGCGATGGATGCGGCCGGGAAGGACGGCGCGATCAAGCATGTCATGTCCGGCGTCAACCCGCAGGGCTGTCAGGTTTTTTCCTTTAAGTCGCCGACCAGCGAGGACCTCGACCACGATTACCTCTGGCGCTGCATGAAAAACCTGCCGGAGCGCGGCCGCATCGGCATTTTCAATCGCAGCTACTATGAGGAGACCCTCGTCGTGCGGGTGCACAGCGATTTCTTGGAGAAGCAGAAGCTGCCGCCCGAGCTCGTCACAAAAGACATCTGGAAGGAACGCTTTCACGACATCCGCAGCTTCGAGCGCTATCTGACGCGCAACGGCGTCTGCGTTCGCAAGTTCTTTCTCAACGTTTCCAAGAAAGAACAAAAGAAGCGTTTTCTCGAGCGCATCGACGAACCGGAGAAAAACTGGAAGTTTTCCGCCAACGACGCCAAGGAGCGCGAGTACTGGGACGATTACATGGAGGCGTACGAAGACACGATTCGAAACACGGCCACCAAGGAAGCGCCGTGGTACGTCGTCCCCGCGGACAACAAGTGGTTTACCCGCGTCGTTGTCGGCGCCGCGGTGATCGAGGCGCTGGACGATCTTGATCTCGAATATCCGAAGGTCAGCGACAGCAAGTTGAAAGAACTGGAGGAGGCGAAGAAGGCTTTATAGGAAGGTTTGCAGGGGATCGTTGCAAGGACGAAACTTCGTTCTTGAGAAGCACTGATGTTCTCTTTGATACTGACGAGAGGAAGCAAATTATACGGATATCGATCAAATACTTCTTGCCGTTGCGGTGATGATCGCGGCGACTGTGATCACGGGCAGTGTGGCGAAGCAACTGAACCTGGGCTCTACCGTGGCGCTTCTCGTCACCGGGATGGCGCTCGGGCCTAATTCTCCGTGGCCACTATTGACCGGTCACGTCGAAGTGCTGCAGAGTGTCGGCGAGATCGGTGTGATCTTGCTGCTGTTTCTCGTCGGGCTTGACACCCAACCGCAGAAGTTGTCGTCAATGCGCCGCCTTGTCTTCGGTTTAGGTACGGCGCAGTATCTGCTCACGACCGCCGCCATCGCCGGACTGCTGATGGCAGTCGCCAGCCTGCACTGGCAATCGGCCGTCATTGTCGCCCTCGGTCTGGCCATGAGTTCAGACGCGGTCGCCATCGCAAGCCTGCAAGAGCACGCTGAAAGTGCGAGCCCGCGCGGCCAGGCAGTCATGGCCGTTATGATTTATCAGAGCTTCATGGCCATACCGGTGCTGGCGGTGATCCCGGTCCTCGCCTCGAGCCCTCTGCAGGCTCCGATACCAACGGTCTTGAAGACGCTGGAGGTGTGCGCTGCGATTGCTGACGTGTACCTCTTTGCACGCTATGCGCTCCCGCAGGCCTTGGCCCTGGCGGCACGGAAACACAACATGGAAGGGTTCACCCTGATCGTTTTCGCCGCCATTTTCGCGGCTGCCTGGGTCATGGACATAGTTGGTTTGTCGAATGCCTTGGGCGCCTTCATGGTCGGCATGATTCTCTCCACCTGCATGTTCGCCGATCAGATCAAGGCGTCGGTGTCGTCGATC
>DATFWH010000161.1:0-16619 GCA_035259465.1 Binatia bacterium | reverse complement strand
ATTCCCGCTCCTGCAGAAAACGAAGGAATTTCGTCTGAAGCTCCGGCGAGATGTCGCCGATCTCATCAAGAAAGACCGTGCCGCCGTGCGCCAGCTCCATTTTGCCTTTTTTGAGCTCGTGCGCGCCCGTGAACGCGCCTTTTTCGTGGCCGAACAGCTCGCTTTCGAGCAGCTCCTTCGCGAGACCGACGCAATTGATCGCGACGAACGGCGCATCCTTCTCCGCGCTCCAATTGTGCACGGCGCGCGCGAAGATTTCTTTGCCGGTGCCGCTTTCGCCCAAAAGGAGCACTGTCGTGCGGCTGGCGGCGGCCTTTTTCGCCGTGTCGATCGCCTGGAGCATCTTGCCGCTTTTCGCGGAGACGAGACGGTAGCGGTCGCTCACCTGCTCCGAGAGAACCGTGACCTCCCGCTTGAGCCGCTCGCGCTCGAGCGCTTTCTTGACGGTGAGCGCGATGTGTTCCGGCTCGAAGGGTTTGGGAATGAAATCGTAGGCGCCGTCGCGCATCGCGCGGACCGCGCGCTCGATCGTGGCGTAGGCGGTGATCATCACCACCGTCGCGTCGAGCTCGCGCCGGCGAATCTCTTCCAGGACCTTGAGGCCGTCCATGCCGGGCATCTCGATGTCGAGAAAAACCAGCCGCGGGCTTTGCTTCTCGATGATTTCCAAACCCTCGACGCCGTCGCCGGCTTCGAGGACGCGGTAACGCATCGATTCGAGCCGGTCCTTCAGGATCTCCCGGATGTCGGGGTCGTCGTCGACGACGAGGATGGTTTCATCGAAGGACTGCATCGGCCCTAGACGGCGATTTTGAAGACTTTCTCGATCTTCGCCTTTAGATCGGCCCATTCGAAGGGCTTGAGGACGTACTCGTTGGCGCCTTTGCCGATCGTCGCCATCGCCGCCTCGCGCGTCGACGAGGATGTGATGATAATGACGGGAATATGCGGATCGCGTTTGCGGATTTCCTCCAGCGCTTCGATCCCGCCCATCTCCGGCATCTTCACGTCCATGAAAACGCCGTCGAATCTCTCCGCGCGGAGCTTGGCGAGCGCCTCGACGCCGTTCCCGGCGGTCACGACGTCGAAGCCGTAGGCTTCGAGGCGGTCTTTGATGACCTCGAGTATGTCTTCCTCGTCGTCGACGAGGAGAATTTTAAGACCCATTCCCACCGCCTATAATACCGGCCGACGAAGGAGGCTCGATCGGGAGGGTAAACGAAAACGTGCTGCCGCCTCCGGGACAGCTTTCCATCCAGATCTTTCCCCCGTGCATCTCCACGAGCGATTTCGAGATCGACAGCCCCAAGCCGGTGCCGCGCGCTTTCTGCCGCCCCGCGGCGGCGACTTGGTAAAACTTGTCGAATATCTTTTGCGCTTCCTCCGCGGCTATGCCGGGGCCCGTATCGGCTATCGAGACCTTGACCCAGCCGTCTCCGTCCCGCGCGACCGCCACCGTGACTTTGCCTTGGGCGGGCGTGAACTTGAGCGCGTTGCCGATCAGATTCATGAAGACCTGAACGACCTTATCGCGGTCGGCCCAGGCCGTCACCCCCGCATCCGCGAGCGCGACATCCAGGTGTATGGCTTTGTCCGCAGCGAGCGGCCGGAGCGTCTCCGCCACGTCGCGCGCGAGCGCTCCGAGCGCAACGCGCGAGCGCTTTAGCTCGATCTTTCCGGCCTCGATTGCGGAGAGATCGAGTAAATCGTTGATGAGGCGCGACAGGCGATCGGTGTTCGACTTGATCCGCGTGAGATAGCGGACCTGCTTTTCGTTCAAGGTGCCGGTCAGGCCGTCCAGCATGTTGTCGACCGATCCTTTGATGGCGGTAAGAGGCGTTCTGAGCTCGTGCGATACGCTGGAGACGAATTCGGACTTCATCGCGTCGAGCTGCTTCAGCCTTTCCTCATAGCGCTTTTTATCGGTGATGTCCTTCGCCAGGTGAAGAAATCCCGTCACGCGGCCGGAGCCGTCGTGGATCGGCGAGACCGCCGCGGCTACCTCGATCCGCGCGCCGTCTTTGCGCCGCCGCTGCAATTCGAGATTGCGCATGACGCCGGACTCCTCGACGCGCCTGCGGATGTCGTCCAGCTCTCTGGCAGCGCCCGGCGGCAGCAGAAAAGCGAGGCTCCGGCCGATCGCCTCGTCCTTGTTGTAGCCGAAAACGGCCTCGGCGCCGGCGTTCCAGGTGAGGATGCGATGCTCGAAGTCGGTCGAGACGATCGCGTCGCCCGCGCTCTCGACCAGATTTTCGATGTAATCTTTTCCTTCCTTGACCTCGTCGTAGAGATTCAAGTTGTCTAGCGCCGCGCCGAGCTGCGCGCCGAAGGCCGTGAGGAGGTCGATCTGGTCCTCGGAAAACCGGTGCAGCCGCGGGCTGCCGACCATCATCATGCCGAGAAACCGACTCTTGCCCATCGAGCGGTTCTTCGAGGTGATCGGAACCCAGGCGGCCGAGATCAAGCCTTCCTTCGCCATAAAACCGTGGCGAAACGTCGGATCTTTTCGCACATCCGGGGAGATGTAAGGCGCGAGAGTGTCGTGGACGATCTTTCCGATGCTCTGGTGCGAGGAGTCCAGCGGCACGACGTTGGCGAGAAATTCCGGCGAGGTGAGGCCGCGCGCCGCGCGCACGACGAGGTCGCGCCCGTTCGGATCCAGGATGCGGATGTAGCCGGCTTGGAAGCCGAGGATCTCGAGCGACTTCTCGAGGGTGTCGTTGAGCACCTGTTCGGTGTCGAGCGACTGGGTGGCGGTTTTGGCGACTGCTAGGAGAGCGCTGAGTCCGCGGGCCGAGCGGAGCGGGTCCCGGTTTTTGGGCCGGGCCGGGGGAGAATTCTTCTTAAGCCCCTTGTCGGCTTTCATTCATAGCGATCGCCGGCGCGCTTTGAGAAAGGGACCGCCGACATCGAAGTGTTCTTCCGCGAATCGCACCAGATCGGATTTTGGAAAGCCCGGCCACGAGGCCCATTCCTTCATCTTCGCGTCGACGGCCCCCGACTTCTTCGGCTTGGATTCGAAGGCCAGCGATAAAAGGCCCACGCAGCGGCGCTGGTCGCCGTCGCCCCCGATCAGAGCGATGAACTTCTGGTACATTAAGCCCGCTTTCTGCACCATCATCCTGGACTCGACGCGTTTCTCTTTGAAGATCTCGGCGGACTTCCAGTTGCGCTCGACAATTTTCCTGCCGGCGCCGGCCAGCGCCTCCTCATAGACGCGCGACGGGACGGTATCGCCGAGGCGGGACCGCCCCCAGTCGTCGCCCAGGCTGCTTTTTCTTCCGAGCCGGTCGTTGACTTGCTTGAGGGCGAGCCAATCGATAAAGACGGGGCGTTTATCTTCGGTATTGGATTCGTTGAGGCGGAGATTTAGTTGTTTCGCGCCCAGCCTGCTGAAGTCCGCGAGAACTCTTTCCGTGAGCTCGCGGACGCCGCTCCACCTCTCGCCCAAGTCATCGGCTCTCATCCTTGGCCCGATCGCCTGTTTTTCCATCGGTCGGCCCCCCTTTGCTCGTTCGGTGAGGTACCGCAACGCGCGCAACCAGCCCGCGCAACATGCTACAGCAGGGCGCGGCCGGGCGCAACAGGCGCCTATGAGGCTTATCGGCCGGTATTTTTGGGCGTTTCCGCCAGCGCCCGGTTCAAAAATGCCGCGTCGATGTATTCCCGCGGCTCCTTGGTCTGCGCGATTTTCGCCGACCCGGATACGAGCCCGGCCATGTTCCGCACGCCTGCTTCGGTCAGAACCGGCGTCAGCGACTTTCGTACGAGCCGATACGTTTCACGCGCGTCATCCGCGGACATTCTCATAGAAGTCTGCATGACTTCGATCGCCGTCGCAGGATCGTCGCGGGCGGCGATCGTCCCGCGCACGATCGCGCGGACCATCTTCTCGACGGTCCGCGGATTTTCCTTGATATAAGTCGCCGACGCGATGAGGCCGGTCGCGGATATCTCGGGCAGAACATCTCCGAAAAAGACCAGCCGCTTGAACCCCGCATGAATCGCCTTCAAATCGCCGGGCGCCGACATGGGCGCCGCCACGACGAGGCCTTTCTCCAGGGCCGCGATGCGCGCGGCAGCCCCGGGAATATTGACGTACTCGAAACCCTTGTCCGGGTCGAGGCCGTTGACCCTGAGAAGCTCATGCACGAGCGCCTGCGTCGTCGTGCCGACGCTCAGGCCGATGCGTTTGCCGCGCAGCTCTTCCAGGCGCTGGATATCCGGGCGAACCATGAGAGAAAACGGCAGCATGTTGAGCATCTGCGCGACGATCTTGAAATCGGCGCCGCCCCAGATCGCCGGCAGTGTCGCGCCGATCTGCATGACGAAATGAACGCCGCCGCCCGCGAGCGCCTGCACCCCGGATCTGCCGCCAAGCATGACGATCAGTTCGACCTCGAGTCCTTCGTCCTTGAACATGCCTTTGGCTTTCGCGACGTAGGCCGGCAGGTACTGGACGTCGACGGACGGATGGGCGGCGCGGACGTTAATCGGCTGCGCGGCCGCGGGCTGGCACGAGAACAACCCGGCCGCGAGCATACACGCGGCCCAAAAGAAAGATGCGAATAATTGTTTCAGCATCGGAGACGATTGAACCCGATTTTAACGTATGCGGGAAGTACCGAGGCGATTGTCGACCACTTGTTCGAACGCTGCGTTCTGCTGGATGAGACCCCAGCTCAACATCCAGCGGTACGCCTGTTCGAATTCCTCGAGCGGATACGGCGCGGGATCGACATAGCGCAGGCGCGGGAGGTGGAAATCCTCCGGCGCGAGTGCGCCGATATCGAGCGGAATGTCGGCGATGAGATAATGCAGATATTTTTTCTTGTCGGCGTTGATGAGCCGGACGGCTTTCTTGATCGCGCGCTCGACGGCTTGATAAACGCCCGCGTCGATTTCGGGCGCGGCAACTTCGGAGCCGAGGCAGTACGCTTCGGAGATGAGCTTGCATTGCTGTTTTTCCGCGAACGAGATCCACGGCTCGGCGACCGTGATCGCTTCCACCTGTCCTTCGAGGAGCGCCTTGATACGGTGGCTCGTCACGGGAATATGCGCGACTTTGATACTGTCGCGCGGCAGAAAGCCTTCCAGCATCTGCAATGTGAGATAGTGCGAGCCGGCGTGGAAATGAACGGCGACCTCGATACCGCTTAGATCGCGCGGGTGAACGTAGGGCGAGTCGGGGCGGACCAAGATCGCCTGGCACACGACGGCGGCGCGCTTGCTGACGATCAGGCCGCCGCAACGGCTGTCGTACGCGCGGCGAATCTGGCCCCACTCGCAACCGCGTTGGAACTGAGCTTCGCCGGTCTCGAACAAAACGTGGACGCCGATCGAGTCGACTTGCTTGGGATCGTTGATGCGGTGCTCGCGCCGCTCGAGCTTGGCTTCGCGCTTCGGCGAGCGCACGAACTCTACCTCGATGTCCTCGGCGGCGAAGAAGCCTTCGTCGCGCGCGACCAGCCACGGAAGCGAAAAGACGGCGCCTCCGGCTATATCGTTGGTGATTTTTCTCGGCAGAGGGGACCTCGTCCGTCGTCGAGTGCGTGAGAGATCGGGCGCGTTGAAAATAGCTTAGGAGAACGGATGAGTCAATCGAACGCGAAGCCCGGGTAGCGGGTCAGGTTTTTAGGCAGGGCTTCGGCTTCCTCGGTTGTGAGCCTGACGATCTCAGCCGCTAATAGGCTTGGGTCTTTGGGGCGCGTGGGTGAGCCGTTCATGCATGCAAATTTACGCCCGAAAAATACTTCCATAAGCCCCTTCCCAAAATGTATTACTGTGATTCGTTAGAGGAACACATCTTTATTTGGGCTTGGGGAGTGGATGCCTACGATTGAATCGACGTGGCTAATGGTACTGAGGTGTCGGGGCTGTCAAAAGCTTTTTACAATTAAGGGTATACCCGACGCGGAGATCTCCCGCACGGCCAGTTCTACTATATGTCCGCAATGCGGCTACGATCCGAATACAACAGTTCCCGCCTCTCCGTTCACTGTTCGGCAGCATCTAATCATAGACCTCGTAAGAGAAAAGAAAGATTCAAACTGACCCACTACCCGAAGTCCGCGATAATTTGACTTGCCGCCCGTTTTCTAATATTTACCTTGTGAAAAGGCGGTTTTATATGCCCGAGCCGAGCGGATTACATAACTTTTTGGAGATCGTCACCAAGCCCGACAATATTCCCATCGTCGGCATGCTGCTTCTCGTGCTGTTCTTCACCTGGATCGGCCTCAAGCAGGCTTTTCGCAACGACAAGCTGATCGAGCAGGGAAGACAGGACGAAATTCCCGAAGAGATGTGGAAATAGGCATGCGGCTTTCCTGGGCGGCGGCGCTCTGGGGGATCCTATGTCTCGGTGCGCCTGCGGCTTTTTCCGCCGGCGCCGCGCTCGACCGCGATCCCGACTGGCAACTTGGCAGAAAAGAACTCTCCGAAGGCAAGAACGCCGAGGCGCTGGACCTCTTCGGACGCCTCGCGCAGAAATATCCCGCGGAGCCGGACGTTCATCTATTTCTCGCCCTCGCCGCGCTCCGCGCGCGCGACCCGCAGGGGGCATCGGCGGAGATCGAAAAAACGCTGGCGCTCGATCCGAATCATGTCGAGGCGCGGACACTCCGCGGCTGGATCGTGATGGAGGTCAAGCGCGACTACCCGGCGGCCGTGACAGATTATTCCCGCGTCGTCGAGCTCAGGCCCGAGCTCGCCGAGGCGCACAACAACCTCGGCGTCGCGCGGAAGAAAAGCGGCGATCTCGAAAAGGCCGCGGCGAGCTTCCGCCGGGCGATCGAGCTGCGGCCCGATTACAGCGAGGCGCGCAGCAATCTCGGCTGGGTTTACGCCGACCAAAAAAAGTGGCGCGAGGCGCGCGCGGAATTCGAGCAAGCGCTGAAAGCGAATCCGTCGGACGAAGGGGCGCTTTACGGCCTCTCGCAGGCGCAGCGCGAGATGCGCGACTATTCCGCCGCCGAAGGGACGCTCAAGCGCCTCATCAGCCGCGCGCCCAACTTCGTCTATTGGCTGGAGTGGGGGCAGGTAAAGCTGGTACACTATTGGTGGGTGTTGTTGCTGGCGGCGGGGCTCGTCTATCTTAATTCCCGGTACCAGCGATCAAGGAGAAGCATGTATGGCGGAGCCGACGGCAAAAAAGCGTAAGGGCACGGCGCTCCTCGCCGTGATGAACGAGAACTGCTCGAGCTGTGCGGGCTCGCCGCTCTGCGAAGTGCATTGCCCGGTCGACGGCTGCATCAATCTGTTATACGAAGAGCTGCCGCAGGGCGGCCTGAAGCCCTACCGCGTTTGGGTCGACAACGACAAGTGCATCGGCTGCCAGATGTGCTACAGCGACGACCTGACGAAAATTCATCAGCACAAGGAGACCGGCGAGATCTTCTACGAATACGGCAACCGCTTTTTCGACAGCTCGAAGAAGCCGATCGACGCAGACAAAGTGCCGAAGAAATTCCAGCTGCAATTGATCGGCACCGAGTCGGAGGACCGCCTGGACAAGAAGATCTGCCCGTGGGACGCGATCCGCATGTATGAGTTCGATGAGGGGCTGGAATTATCCGAGTTCTTTTACGACAAAGAGCGGATCAAGTCCGTGAACGGCGTCTACGTCGTGGACCCGGAAGAGAAAGAGCGTCTCGAAGAGAAGCAGAAAGAGCTGTACTAATACGCGCCAATCCAGCCGCCGCTTGTCCTAAAGAATCTCTCCTGCTTAGCTAAAAATTGCATGCCAAAACAACGCGTGCTGGTCCTCTGCACGGGTAATGCCGCGCGTTCGCAGATGGCGGAAGGCCTTTTGCGGCACGATGCCGGCGACCGCTTCGAGGTGGAAAGCGCCGGGATCATGCCGAGCCAGGTCCGGCCGGAAGCGATCGCGGTCATGAAGGAGATCGGCATCGACATCACATCTCACCGCTCGAAACACGTGGACGAGTTCGCCGGGCAAGGCTTCGACTACGTGCTCACCGTCTGCGATAATGCGAAGGAGAGCTGCCCGGTCTACCCCGGGCATGCCAACCGGATGCATCGGAATTTCGAGGATCCCTCGAACGCCGAAGGGACGGAAGAGGAGCGGCTGGCGGTTTTTCGGAGAGTTCGCGACGAGATGCGGGAGTTTCTTCGCCTCTTCCCGCCGGGTGATTGCTGAAGCGTCAGATCACTTTATTCAGCGGATATTCGATAATCCCCACCGCGCCGTTTTTAATCAGCTTCGGAATCAGCTCCCGCACGACGTCCTCGGCGATCACGCTCTCGATCGAGAACCATTTCACTCCGTGTAGCGCGGCGGTCGCGTAGAGCGGCGACACCGTCGGCGCGGTGATGCTCGGGATGAGCTTCACGATCTTGTCGAGGTCGGCCTCGGCGACGTTCATCTTGATGCCGACCTTATTCTCCGCCGAGAGCGCGCCCTGAAGCAGCATCTTTATCTGCTCGATCTTCTCTCGCTTCCAGGGATCGCGCCACGCCGCTTTGTTGGCGATGAGCTGCGGGCTCGATTCCAACAGCTCGGCGATGATCTTGAGGCCGTGCGCGCGGATTGTCGTGCCGGTCTCGGTCACCTCGACGATCGCGTCGACCAGCCCTTCGGCGGCTTTGGCCTCGGTCACGCCCCAGGAGAATTCGACCTCGACCGGAATCTTCCGCTCGGCGAAATAGCGCCGGGTGAAATTGACCATCTCGGTCGCGACGCGCTTGCCCTTCAGATCTTCGATCTTCTTGATCGGGGAATCCTGGGGGACGGCGAGCACCCAATAGGTGGGCTTAAAGCTCGTCTTGGAGTAGACCATCTCCGCGACGACCTCGACGTCGGAGTCGTTCTCCATCGTCCAGTCTTTACCCGTGATGCCCGCGTCGAGCGTCCCGCTTTCGACATATCGCGACATCTCCTGCGGCCGGACGAGGCTGCAGCGGAGCGTCTTGTCATCGACCGACGGGAAATAGCTCCGGCTCGTCGTCGAGATTTTCCATCCCGACTTCTTGAAAAGCTCGATCGTCATCGATTCGAGGCTTCCCTTCGGCAGCCCGAGCTTGAGTTCTTGTTGCGCCGCTTGCTTCATCTTAATGCTTTGCGTTCTTGTAGACTTTTTCCGGGTCGAATATTCTTTTCGCGCTGATTTTCCAGCCGCCGCCCGCTTTCTTGCGGAAGAAGCAGCTCCGGTATCCCATGTGGCACGCGCCGCCGCCGCGCTGCTTCACGCGCAGCAAGAGCGTGTCGTTGTCGCAGTCGACGAGAACGTCCTTCACTTCCTGATAGTGGCCGGACTCTTCGCCTTTGAGCCACAATCCGCCGCGCGAGCGGCTAAAAAAATGCGCCTTGCCGGTCTTCCGCGTCTTGTTCCAGGCGGCTTCGTTCATGTAGGCCATCATCAGGACTTCGCCGCTGCGATAGTCCTGGACGATGACGGGCACCAGCCCGTTTCCCTTGGCGAAATCGATCTTTTGCATAAGAATGTGAAGGAAATTTCCCCCTAGTAAAACACACCTAGGGCGGCCTTTCAAATTGGAGACTTAACGACGGGAACCAGCCAGCACCGGAATTTCGGCGATCTTGTCCTCGGGCAGCAGTTTCCAGTAGATGCCGCGCGGTTTTCGGTAGCGCCGCTTCAAAATCATCAGTTTCTCCGGCGTGACGATCGCGTCGAGCGGGATGTCGTGCTCGGTCATGGGAATTCGGTCCGTGACAACCTGCAGGGGATGGACGGTCGTAACGATCGGCGTATTCGCGCCGACTTTTTTCCGCTCCCGCAGCAGGGCGTACTCGAGGTCGGAATAGCCGCCTCCCTTGCCGACGCGCGCGCCGTCCTCGGCGACGGCGACGGAGCCGCAGACGATGAGGTCGATTTTCTTCATCTCCTCCAGCGCAACCGGACGGCCGTGCTGGAACGCGCCCTTGATCGACGAGGCGGCATAGGGCGAAACCTTGAGCCGCTCGGGGTCGAGCTCGATGAAAGGCTTGGCCTCGGCGAGCCGGGGCGCAGGCATGTAAAGGATTTTTCCCTCCGCGAGCGCCCGCTGCCGCACGGCCCTCTGCGGAGAGTCGGGGTTGATCTTGACGATTTGCGCCTTTTGCCAGGCGGGCAGCTCGGCCAGAATCTTGGCGCAGGCTTCCGCACCGATGAAATTGGGAATTCTGCCTTCCGCGCCGGGAAACCGCGCCGCCTTTCTGTCCGTCAGCAGCCGCCACACCTCCGAGCGGATTTTCTCTTTGGATTTCATGAATCGACCTTATGCCGGAATCCACCCGGCGCTCAAACCAAAATCGATTAGCCGGGTATCTTGATTTTGCTACACTCGGTTGCTAGCATGTCAAAGCGTTGAGTTCATTGTCGTCAAATTTCTCGAGGCAATTCGCAAACGAATGAATAAACAATTTTCCCAACGCTTGAGCCACACGATCGACGGGACCGGCTTGAACCCGACCCAGTTCGCGCGCCGCGCGAGCATTCCTCAGGGCACCATTTCCAAATGCCTCAACGGCCACGTGCCGACGGCGCGCATTCTGCTGCGCATCTCCCGGCTGACCGGCAAAAGCGTCGACTGGCTGCTGCTCGGCAAAGAGCACAGGGGCGGCGCCGGCTATGTCGCCGAATCGCCGGCCCGCTATGGCCGCGGCGGCGGAAAAAAAGCCGAAGAAGAAGCTTTGGTCGGAAAGCTCCGCAGGCTCTTGCGCGGCAAGAACCGCCGCAAAGCGAAGACTGTCAAAGATATCCTCGGTGGTTGACCGCCGTTAGCCGGCGGATTTCGACATACGATTGACTGCCGCGGAACCGCGGTTGTAAAATCACGATATCATGACGGAATTCATCGTGGTTTATGTGACCGTCGCTTCGGCCGACGAGGGCGACCGCATCGCGGCGGCGCTCGTCGAGGAGCGGCTCGCCGCTTGCGTCAACCGTGTTCCCGGGGTCCGATCGACTTACCGGTGGCGCGGCCGTGTCGAGCGCGCCGACGAGGAGCTGCTCATCATCAAGAGCCGGGCCGATCTCTTCGCGAGCCTCAAACACAGGGTTGTCGAGCTCCATAGCTACGACGTCCCGGAGATCATCGCGCTGCCGATCATCGAAGGCAGCGAGCCGTACGTCCGGTGGCTGGATGAAGAGATCGTCAAAAGCTGACGCGTCTGCCGCCGCCCCCAGCGTCCGCGTGATTTCTGCGGGCGGCGTTATTTACCGCCCGCAAAGAGGGGAAGTCGAAGTCGCGCTCATCCGGGTGCGCGGCCGCTGGGGGCTCCCCAAGGGGCAGGTGGAAGAAGGGGAGTCGCTCCAGAACACCGCTCTGCGCGAAGTGCGGGAAGAGACCGGCCTCGACGGAAAGATTGTTGCAAAACTGGACGATATCACCTATTGGTACACGCAAAAGAGCGGCGCGGGCGAACCGGTCCGGATTTTCAAGCGGGTTTACTTTTATTTGTTCCGCTTTTTGAAGGGCGACGTCTCGCGTCACGATCATGAAGTCGACGAAGTCCGCTGGTTCGCCATGCCGGAAGCGCAGCAGCAGATATCCTACGCCACGGAGCGCAAGATCTTGATCAAGGCGTCGGCTTTTCTCGAAGCGAAAAAATCAAAGCAGGAGCCGCGGCCGAGCCAAGACTGATCCGATTGCGGTCGCCCACGCGGCGTTGCGACGGTGACGCGTGACATCATGTCTCAGGAAATAGGTTTTTCAGTTCCTTACGACATTGCCGTAGCCCGCCCGCTGAGGCGCACGACGCGCGCCGAGCGCGACGCGGCCCTTGAAAGCGCGTCTTTCAATACGGAGCTCGTCGCCAACGATTTTGTCTATATCGACTTGCAGAGCGACAGCGGCCTCGGCGCCCCGAGCGTCGCGCAGGCTGCTTCTCTGATCGGGGGCGCGGAGGGCTCATTGACCGACGCCGCCGGCCGCTTCCGCGAGATCTTCGGCTTTCCGTTTATCGTCCCTTGCGTTCAAGGGCGCGCCGCCGAGCGCGTCTGGATGAAGCTCAGCGTCCGCCCGGACACCGTAGTGCCCGGCAACATGCTCTTTCCGTCGACGCGCTACCACATCGATTCCAACGGCGGGAAAGTCGTCGACGTCATCTCCGACAAGGCCGACGACTTTTATTCCGACGAGCCTTTCAAAGGCGATCTCGATCTCAAGAAACTCGAAAGCGTGATCGGCGAGCAGGGCGCGGACAAAGTCTCGTGCATTTACGTGGAGGTCTGCGTCAACTCCGCCGGCGGCCACCCGGTATCGATCGCCAATCTGCGCGCCGTCCGAGCGATCGCCGAGAAGCGTAAGATTCCCGTGTTCCTGGATGCCTGCCGGATATTGGAAAACAGCTACTTCGTCCAGCAGCGCGAGCCGGAGTTCGCCGGTCGGTCGATCGCCGAGATCGTGCGCGAGACCTGCTCGCTGGCGGACGGGCTCACGATGAGCGCGCTCAAGGATTTTCTCGTGCCGGTCGGCGGCTTCATCGCGACGCGCGACGCCAGGAGCTACGGCCGCGCGTCGTTCCAGCAGCTGCTCGACGGCGGCCAGCCGCCGCCGAACGCGCTCGCGAGCCTCGCGCTGTCGCTCGGTGAAGTGTGCGGCTCGTCGGATTATATCGCGAGCCGCGTGCGCCAGGTCGAGCACCTGTGGCGCCGGCTGGCGGACAAGGTGCCGGTGCTGCGCCCCGCGGGGGGCCACGGCGTCTTCGTCGACTCGCGCAAGTTTTTGCCCGACATGCCGCCGGAGCAACATCCGTCGGAGGCGCTGGCGGCGTTCATCTACGCGATCTCCGGCGTCCGGGCGACCAAAGGTCCGCCGCTCACGCGGAGGCAAATCGAGAAGGGGATCGATCTGCTGCGCTTCGCCGTGCCCGCGCGCCGGTACCTGAAAGAACATATGGACGACGTCGCCGACGCGGTGCTTTACGCGTACGATCACCGGAAGGAAATCCGCGGCCTCAAATCGGTCGAGAAGCCGGGCCGCTCCAAATACGATCCCGGCCTTTTCACGCCCGTCGCATGAGCAACACAGAGACGAACTATCGCCACCTCGGCGAAGTATTTTTCCATCGCGCCGCGCAGCTCGGCGACCAGACATTCCTGAAACTCCAAAGCGGCGGCAAGTTCGAAGAGATCTCTTGGCGCGACTTTGAGACGATGGTGCGCGAGACGCTGCTCGGCCTCGACGCGCTCGGACTCCGCGCCGGCGACCGCGTGGCGATCGTCGGCGACAACAGCCTGCCGTGGCTCTGCGCCGACATGGCGACGTTGGCCGCCGGCTTATCGAACGTGGTCATGTCGTCGCGCGTCTCGGACATCACACTGTTGAAGCAGCTCGCGCACGCCGGAGCGCGCGCGGTGTTCGTCATGGACGAGACCGCCGCCGGCCGGATGCTGAACCTCAAAGGGCAGCTGCCGGCGCTGGAACATATCATTGTCTTCACTTCGCCCGCATCGCACTTACCGAGCGCGCTTTCATTCGACGATCTGCGCGCGCGCGGGAGGCGCGCGCCGGAAGCCAGGCTCCGGCAGATCCTCGAATCGGTCCACGAGGACGATCTGGCGACGATCATGTACACCTCGGGGTCGACCGGCGATCCCAAGGGCGTCATGAAGACGCAGAAAAACATTTTGTCGAATATCACCTCGGGCCAGCCGCTCACTCTCAGCAAGCCCGGCGAAGTCGCGGCGATTGTGATGACGACCAGCCACCTGCTCGGGCGCTACTGTTTTCACAAAGGCGCCGCGACGGGGCGGACGACGGCGATGTTGGAGGCGACCGAGCTCGACGTCGATGTGCCGAGCATCGCGGCGCTGTCGCCCACGTCGATGACGATCGTCCCGCGCGTGATGGAGAGAATTTGGTCCGCGCTCATGGCGCGGGACGACAACGGACGTAGCTGGGAGGAGCTGGAGCGGCTGGACCGCAAAAAGCAGGACGGCGGTGCGCTGGAGGCCGACGAGGGCGCGCGCTTCGAGGATTTGCAAAGGCGGTTGAAAGACTCCGTCCGGGGGGCGCTCGGCGGGCGCATCAAATACATTACTTGGGCCGGCGCCCCGATGGCGCCGCGCATTATTCGCTTCTTCCAGCTCGTCGGCGTTCCGTTGCTCGGTTCCTACGGCTCGACGGAATGCGGCGGCGTCACGCTCTCGGGGTTCGGCGACATCCGGCCCGGAAACTTGGGTAAGCCGTTCGGCAACATCGAAGTCCGCATCGCTGACGACGACGAAATCCTCGTGCGCGGACCGACCGTCACTCCCGGCTACTTCAACGATCCGGGCGCCACGGGCGAGGTGCTCGACGGCGACGGCTGGTTCCACTCCGGTGACCTGGGCGTGATGGAGTCCGACGGCTCGCTGCGCATTGTCGGGCGCAAGAAAGACGTTTTCTACTGCACCGACGGCTCGAATATCGATCCGCGCTCGATCGAGCTGCTTTTGGAAGGCGATCCATTCATCCGCCAGGCGCTCCTGCTCGGCGACCGCAAGCCTTTCATGGCCGCGCTCGTCGCGCCGGACGCCGCGGCCATCGCCGCCGCGCTCGGCAAGCCGGCCGCGTCGCTGACCGACGCTGATATGCGCGGAGCGATCATGCGCCGCATCCAAGACATCAACCGACGCCTCGACGACCACGAGCGCATTCGCGATATCGCGCTCGTCGACGATTTTCCCGACCGAATCAGAAGCATCATCGGCTTCAAAGTGAAAATCGACCGCAAAGCAGTCCAAGAGCTTTACGCTGCGCGGATTCAACAAATCTACCAGAGCAGGTAAGCCGTGGCCGAAGTAGCGCTCATCACCGGCGGCGGCAACGGCATCGGCCGCGCCGTCGCGCTGAAATTCGCTGCCGAAGGCCTCGCGGTCTTTGTCGCCGATTGGGAGGCCGACGCGGCGGAAAGGACCTGCGCCGAGATCCGCTCCCGCGGCAGAGACGCCGAGGCGGTGCGCGTCGACGTGCGCCGCGCAGGCGAAGTAAGGGATGCCGTTGCGCGCGTTCTCGACCGTCGTGGCACGCTCGACATTCTCACCAATATCGCCGGCGGGAGTTTTTATCGAAAGCGCCTCGAAGAGCTTAGCTGGGCCGAGTGGAAGGAAGTCCTCGACATCAATCTCAAAGGGACGTTTCTCTTCTGCCGCGAGGCCGCGCCCGCGATGATCCGGCAAAAGCGCGGCCGAATCGTCAACACGGCGTCGAACTACGGCGTCACCGGCTCCGCGCTGCGCACGCCGTACTCGGCCGCGAAGGCGGGCGTGATCGGCTTCAGCAAGTCGCTCGCGCTCGAGCTCGCGCCGCATAGCGTGCTGGTCAACGTCGTCGCGCCCGGTCCGACCGACACGCCGCGCGTGATGGAAGGCTGGGACCCCGAAGCGCGGCAGAAGCGCGCCGCGGAGATTCCGCTCGGGCGAAACGGCCGGCCGGAGGATATCGCGGAGGCTTTTTATTTTCTCTCCAGCCCCGCGAGCGCGCAGATCACGGGGCAGACGCTGCACGTAAACGGAGGCTGGGTGATGCCATGACGGCGATGCGGCTCAAAGGCAAATCCGCCGTCGTGACCGGCGGCGCGCAGGGCATCGGTCGCGCGATCGTTTTAGGCCTTGCGCGCAAGGGCGCCAACGTCGCCGTCGCCGATCTCCAGCGCGACAAGGCCGAAGGCGTCGCCGCGGAGGCGCGAAATTTCGACGTGACGGCGATTGCGGTGCAAACGGACGTCGCGAGCGAGGAATCGGTCGCGAACCTCGCGCGCCAGGCGCTCGGCCGCTTCGGCCGCGTCGATATTCTCGTCAACGACGCCGGGATTCTGCCGCAGGCGCGCGTCACGGAGATGTCCGAGGAAATCTGGGACCGCGTGCTCGACGTCAACCTCGGCGGAAACTTTCTCTGCTGTCGCGCCTTCGTGCCTGGAATGCGGGCGCAGAAAAGCGGCCGCATCATCAGCATCGCCTCGGGCATCGCGCACACCGGCGCGGTCGCCGGAGCGCACTACGCGGCGTCGAAGGCCGGCATCGTCGGCTTCGTAAAGGCGCTCGCGCGCGAAGTCGGCCCCGACGGTGTCACGGCGAACGCGATCTGCCCGAACATCATCGACACCGAGCTGCCGCGGAGCCACCGCACGGCGGCCGACCTGCACGAGCGGCTCGTCCGCAACCCGCTTGGCTACGCGATGCAGCCCGAGGACCTCGTCGGCACGATTCTCTTTCTCGCCAGCGACGCCGCGTCCTACATCACCGGCCAGGCGGTGAATGTGAACTGCGGGACGGTGATGATTTAGCGTATGAAACCGACGCATTACGTGTCGCGGCTTTGTCTGCGGCGAGATGACGTACCTTCGTTTGACCGCTATCCGTTCTCGCTCCCGGCCGTCCGCCACCTCGACGTCCTGGAGCTTCATCCCAAAGTGACTTTTCTGATCGGCGAGAACGGCTCAGGCAAATCGACCCTGCTGGAGGCGATCGCTGTTTCCTGGGGCTTTAATCCCGAAGGCGGGACGAAAAATTTCGCTTTTGCCACCCGTGCCTCACACTCAGAGCTCCATCGATATTTACGGATTGAAAAAACGATTCGGCGCCCGCGCGACGGTTTTTTCTTTCGCGCGGAAAGCTTTTTCAACGTTGCGACTGAAATAGAAAGGCTCGATGCCGAACCGGCGGGGGGGG
>DATFWH010000160.1:0-4127 GCA_035259465.1 Binatia bacterium | reverse complement strand
CGGCCTCGACCGCGTCATCGTCGCGACCGACGACGGGCGCATCCTGGAGACGGCGCGCGCCTTCGGCGCCGAGGCGATGATGACGTCGTCCGAGCACGCGAGCGGCACGGACCGTCTCGCCGAAGTCGCGAAAAAAATCCGCGCCGAAATCGTCGTCAACGTGCAGGGCGACCTGCCGTTCATCAAGTCCGAGACGATCCACGCCACGCTCAAGCCGCTGCGCCAGGACGCGAAGATTCCGATGGGGACGGCGCAGACGCCGATTTTCGACGAGACGGAGTGGCTCAATCCCAACGTCGTCAAGGTCATCACCGATACGGAAGGCTTCGCGCTCTATTTCTCGCGCGCGCCGATACCCTATCTCCGGGACGACGGGCCGCGGCCGATCCAGCGCAAGCTCTGGGGCTACCGCCACGTGGGCATCTACGCCTACCGGCGGGATTTTCTTTTGAAGTTCGCGCGCATGCGGCCGAGCGCGCTCGAGCAGTCCGAGAAGCTGGAGCAGCTGCGGGCGCTGTCGAACGGCTACCGCATCCGCGTCGCCGACGTGGACGAGACGGCGGTCGAAGTCGACACGCCGGCGGACCTGGAAAAGGCCGAGGAGTATCTGCGCAGCGAGAGCAACAACCCGAGCAGGAGACGTACCGCACATGGCTAGCGTCAAGACCAAATTCATCTTCGTAACCGGCGGCGTGGTTTCCTCGCTCGGCAAAGGCCTCGCCTCCGCCTCGATCGGCGCGTTGTTGGAAAGCCGCGGGCTCCGCGTCACGCACCTCAAGATGGACCCGTACATCAATGTCGATCCGGGGACGATGAGCCCGTTCCAGCACGGCGAGGTGTACGTGACCGACGACGGCGCCGAGACCGATCTCGACCTCGGCCACTACGAGCGCTACGTCTCGACGCCGATGGGGAAGAAAAACAATTTCACCACCGGCCAGATTTACGAGACCGTGATCGGCAAAGAGCGCCGCGGAGACTATCTGGGCGGAACCGTGCAGGTGATCCCGCACATCACCGACGAGATCAAGCGGCGCATCCAGGTCGCCGCCGAAGGCTACGACATCGCGATCTGCGAGGTCGGCGGCACGGTCGGCGACATCGAGAGCCTGCCGTTTCTGGAAGCGATCCGCGAGTTCGGCTGGGACTGGGGCAAGGAGAACGTGCTCTACGTGCATCTGACGCTCGTGCCGTACATCGCCGCGGGCGGCGAGCTCAAGACCAAGCCCACGCAGCACAGCGTGAAGGAATTGACCGGCCTCGGCATCCAGCCGGACATTCTGCTCTGCCGCACCGACCGGCTCCTGGAGAAGAAGCTCAAGGCGAAGATCGCGAGCTTCTGCAACGTCGACGAGAACTCCGTCATCACCGCCAAGGACGTCGAGTGGATCTACGAAGTGCCGCTCATCTTCCACCAGGAGGGATTGGACGAGCGCGTCGTGGAGAAGCTCCACATGTGGACCGGCGCGCCGAACCTGAAAAAATGGGAGCGCGTGGTTCAGATTCTGAAAAACCCCAAAGAGACGGTGCGCATCGCGGTCGTCGGCAAGTACATGGACTTGAAGGAGTCGTACAAGAGCCTGATGGAGGCGCTCGTCCACGGCGGCATCGCCAACGAGGCGCGCGTCGAGCTCGACTGCATCGAGGCGGAGAAGATCGAGGAGAGCGGCACGAAAGTTTTAGCCCAGGCCGACGGGATTCTCGTGCCGGGCGGCTTCGGCGACCGGGGCAGCGAGGGCAAGATCACCGCGGCGCGCTACGCGCGCGAGAACCGCATCCCCTACTTCGGCATCTGCCTCGGCATGCAGATGGCCGCCGTCGAGTTCGCGCGCGACGTCTGCGCCCTCGAGCGCGCCAACTCGACCGAGTTCGACCCGGCGACGCCGCACCCCGTGATCCATTTGATGGAGACGCAGAAGGGCGTCGAAAACAAAGGCGCGACGATGCGGCTCGGCGCCTATCCGTGCGCGCTGCAGGACGACTCGCTGGCGGCGAAGCTTTACGGCAAAAAGAAAATTTCCGAGCGGCACCGCCACCGCTACGAGTTCAACAACGCCTATCGGGAGGCGTTCGCGCAAAAAGGCATGGCGCTGAGCGGTCTATCACCCGACTGCACGCTCGTCGAGATTATCGAGCTGAAGGATCATCCCTGGTTCCTGGGCTGCCAGTTCCATCCGGAGTTCAAATCGCGGCCGATGGAGAGCCATCCGCTGTTCAAAGGCTTCATCAAGGCCGCGCTGCAAAACCGGCAGGCGCAAAAAGAAGTGCCGCGCATCAAAGTCGCGCGCACCTGACCTTCTAAAAGAAGCCGGCCGACGCGCGGCAGCAATCGCCCGAGCGAACGCAAATTTGCATTCTAGACGGACGGATGGTCTACTGATCGCGGATGGCGAACCGGAAAACCGTAAAACTCGGCGGCTTCGAGATCGGCGGCGGTAAGCCGCTCGCGCTCATCGCCGGGCCGTGCGTGATCGAGAGCGCCGACTCGGCCCTGCGGCACGCGGCGGCGCTCAAGCAGATCGCCGACCGCGTCGGCGTGCCGCTCGTCTTTAAATCCTCCTACGACAAGGCGAACCGGACCTCGCTCGAGTCGTTCCGCGGGCCGGGCATCGACGAGGGATTGAAAATTCTCTCCAAGGTAAGAAGGGAGATCGGCGTCCCGGTGCTGACCGACGTGCACGAGATCGATCAGATCGCGGCGGCGGCGGACGCCGTTGACGTGCTGCAGATTCCCGCCTTCCTCTGCCGGCAGACCGACTTCGTTCTCGCGGTCGGCCGCTCGGGCAAGGTCGTCAACATCAAGAAGGGGCAGTTCCTCGCGCCCTGGGACGTGAAAAATGTCGTCGAGAAAGTCGTCTCGACCGGCAACGAGCAGGTGACGGTCACCGAGCGCGGCGCGTCCTTCGGCTACAACAATCTCGTTTCCGATATGCGCTCGCTCGTCGTGCTTGCCGATATCGGCTATCCGGTCGTCTTCGACGCGACGCACAGCCTGCAGCAGCCCGGCGGCCTGGGCAAGGCATCGGGCGGCGAGCGCCGCTACATCCCGGCGCTGGCGCGCGCCGCGGCCGCGGTCGGCATCGACGCGCTCTTTATGGAAGTCCACGAGGACCCGGATCGAGCGCTCAGCGACGGCCCCAACTCGCTCGCGCTCGCGGACCTCGAAAATCTGCTCAAGCGCGTCAAAGAAATCGACGGGCTGGTCAAGAAGCGGTAAGGAAATGGACGCGGATAAAACGCTCAAGCGCGCGCGCGACGTGCTGGACATCGAGGCGCAAGGAATTCGGTCTCTTACGGACCGGCTGGACGAGAGTTTCGTGCGCGCGGTCGATCTCCTTTATCGCTGCAAGGGCAAGGTCGTGGTCACCGGCCTCGGTAAGTCGGGGCTCATCTGCCGGAAGATCGCCGCGACGCTCTCCAGCACGGGCACGCCGTCGCTCTTTCTCCATGCCGGCGACGCCAATCACGGCGATATGGGCATGATCAACAAGGGCGACGTCGTGCTCGCGGTGTCGAACAGCGGCGAGACCGAGGAGATGCTCAACTTCGTGCCGCTCATCAAGCGGCTCGGGGTGAAACTCATCGCCATGACCGGCAACGCGGATTCGAACCTCTCCCGCATGGCCGACGTGGCGTTGAACGCCGCCGTCAAGGAGGAGGCGTGCCCGCTCGGACTTTCTCCGACGGCGAGCACGACGGCGGCGCTCGCGCTGGGCGACGCGCTGGCGGTCGTGCTGCTCGAAAAGCGCGGCTTCAAGGAGGAGGATTTCGCGCTGCGCCATCCCGGCGGCACGCTCGGACGAAAGCTCCTGCTGCGCGTCGAAGAGCTGATGCACCGCGGTTCCGAGCTGCCCCTGGTGCACGAGGATACGCCGATGAAAGAAGCGATTCTCGAGATCACTTCCAAGCGCCTCGGAGTCACCGGCGTCGTGAACGGACAAGGCGCCCTCGTCGGCGTCGTCACCGACGGCGATCTCAGGCGGGGGCTCGAGAAGAAGGGCGACATCTTCCGCTACCAGGCGAAAGACTTGATGACCCCAAGCCCGAAGACGATCGCGGGCGATGCCCTCGCCGCCTCCGCGATGGCCGTTATGGAGGAACACTCGATCACGTCGCTCTTCGTGCTG
>DATFWH010000159.1:0-2952 GCA_035259465.1 Binatia bacterium | reverse complement strand
CGCGGTTCTGGAGCCGCCCTTCGACGATCCACGAGCGCGCAGTCGTCGCGCTCAAGCCCGCGCGCTTCGCCTCCTCCGCGGCGACCGAGACGGTCACCGGAATGTATTTTGCGTACGGCGTGCCCAGCATACCGGCCCAGGTGTCGTCGGACTCGTCCACATGCGTGTCGGCGTCGATCATGGCCATGACAAAAACCTCCTGCTTCGTCTCTGGACATAATATCTAATCGCGCCGAGCGCAAGCGCGGGCCGCTTCGCCTGCCGATCCGGCCCCAAATGCCTGAACGAAAGCCGGGGAGAAATCCCCGCTTTCTTATTTTTCGGGGTCGTCGCCGGGCTCGGGCGGGGCCGGCTCTTCCGCGTCGCCGGGGAGCGGAATCGCTATTTGCCTGACGCCGCCATTTTCCCCCGCGGCGAGCGGAGTTTTATCTTCCGGGCGCTTGACCGTGATGTTGATGTGCGTCGGCCCGTTGATGGGGAGCGGCGCGTTGTCCCGGTAGACCGCGGGCTTCAGCCCTTTCAGCATGAACATCGCGAGCGCGTCGGAATAGCTCTTGTAGTAGCCGGTGATTTTCCCGCGATAGATCACCGGCGTGTCGTAGCCGCGGTAGGCGCGGCGGCAGACCTCTTCCTCGGCGGAATCCGCGAGCATCCGCTTGGCGCGCTCGAAGTGCTCGCGGTAGAGCGGGTCGTCGCGCAGCCACTCGTAGTGGCTCTGGCGCGACACCCCCGAGAGGCGCGCGGCGCTGCGGATGCCGAGCGACTGCACGTAGGCCACGAGAAAAGCGCGCTGCCGGTGGTTGATCACCTCGCGGAAAAGATCGCGGAACTCGGCCGCGCCGTCGTCCGCGGGCTTTTCCGCCTCCGCCGGCGGGGACGCGCCGTCCTGGACGGCGAGCAGCGCCGTCGCCCTATCGAGTTTGACGCAACACATATGATCGGTCCTCCTGTGGTTGAGATACGAAAAATAATTTTACCGCCCCCTTGACAACGAACCTACCTTCTAGTAGGTTGGCATTGTCGAGAGAGGGAGCGATGGCAAAGACGGCAATTTCCAAAGACACCAAGACCGCGATCATGGACGCCGCGCAGGAGCTGATCCAGCGCCGCGGCGCGAACGCGATGAGCTACCGGGACGTGAGCGAGGCGGTCGGCATCCGCAAGGCGAGCATCCATCATCATTTTCCGACCAAGGACGATCTCATAGAGGCGGTGATCGAGCGCTACGCGGAGTATGCGTTCGGGCTCATGGACGGGATGTTCGCGTCGAAGCTCGATCCCGCGGCCAAGCTGCGCCAATACGCCGGCCTTTTCGAGGCGACGCTATCGGACGGAAAGCGCGACAAGGCCTGCCCGTTTGCCATCCTCGGCGCCGAGCTCGCCACGCTCAACAGCCCGGCCGCCGCGCGCGTGCGGCGCTTCTACGAGGAGAGCGAGGCGCGCCTCGCGCGCGTGATCGAGGAGGGGCGCGAGAAAGGACAGTTCCGTTTCAAGGGCGACCCCAAGCGCGTGGCGGCGATGTTCTTCGCGCTGCTCGAGGGCGCCATGCTGATCGCGCGCGCCGAAGGCGGCCCGAAGCGCCTGCACGCGCTGGCCGAGCAGGCGCTGAAATTGTTGCAAGAGTGACTTTTTTTACTCGTATAATCTACCTACTAGTAGGTTGGATAACGGACTTTCTAAAACCACATGGAGGCTAAAATGGAAATTTTTAAACCACCCGGCGGATAGAAGGGGGATTCCCAACAAACAAATTGGCTAAAAATCCGAATTTCAAACTCACAAGGAGGCTTTATGAACACAGCAACATCTCTTCTGACCGAAACTCAAAAGGCGAAGTCCGTGTCGGATGCGGCCCGCCTCAAAATACTGCGCGTCGCTCTGGTGCTCTTCGGGCTTACTTTCATCTTTCTGCCGGCGCTCACGGTCGTGTGGCCTTCGGGCTGGGCCTGGCACGAGGGCGGACGAGCGTACTACCTGGAAATGATCTTCGCGGTCTACATGACGCTCGGGCTTTTTCTGGTGATCGCCGCACGCAATCCGGCCGCGCACAAGAGCCTGCTCTGGTTCACGGTGTGGTCGAGCGTCGCGCACGGCGCGGTCATGGGCGTGCAGTCGTTCGGCGCCGAGAACCACATCCATAACATGGGGCATCTCACCGGCGACGTCCCGGCGCTGTTCATGGTGGCGCTCGTGCTCGCCGTGCTGATGCCGCGCGAAGGCGATCGGCGCGAAGCGGCTTGAGCGCTTGGTCATACAAAAGGAGGACATATGCAAACGGTCGGTATTCTAGGCACGGGACGGATGGGCGTGCGGCTCGCGGCGGCGTTCGCCGCGGGCGGCGCCCGGGTGGTTCTCGGCTCGCGCGACACTAGGCGCGCGGAGCGGATCGTCGCAGGCTTGCAGGCGCCGGGAGTTAATCCCGGCACGTATGCGCAGGCGGCCGAGGCGGAGTTCGTGCTGCCCGCGATGTTTCTCCGCGACGGCATGATCGCGGCGCTCGAGCCCTATCGGCGCGCGCTCGCGGGGAAGATCTGGATCGACATCACGAATCCCTTCAACGCCGACTATTCCGATTTCATCCTGCCGTGGGACACGAGCGGCGCGGAAGAGCTCCGGCGCCACTTTCCCGAGGCGCGGATCGTCGGCGCGTTCAAGAACGTGTGGTGGGAGGTCTTCGACGCGCCGAGGTTCGACGGCGCCGTAAGCGACGTTTTTGTCGTCGGCGACGACGAAGACGCCAAACGGGCGTTCATCGAGATCGCCAAGCCGATGCCGTTCCGCTTCGTCGACGCGGGCCGGCTCGCCAACGCGCGCGTGGTCGAGCGCATGACGCTGCTGAGCGGCGAGCTCGGCCAGCGCTACGGCTATTTCCCGCGCATGAACTATCGCTTCGTGGGCGAGCCGTGGAAGCCCGGCGCGGCGGACCGCTACGCCCATCTGATCGCGCCGGAA
>DATFWH010000158.1:0-2897 GCA_035259465.1 Binatia bacterium | reverse complement strand
CCGCCGTGATGGACGATCTCGCCGCCGTGCTCGCCGGCGAGGACGCCGACGAAATCGCCGGCCGTAGAGAAGAGGACGACAAAAACACATACGCGATCGGTCCGGAAGACGACGAGGACGAGGAGCCGGTCACATAGTTTTTGACCGGTTCGGCTTTACGCGTCGATTGCCATACGGTAAATAATCCGCAGCTACGCAAGGAGGCTCTCATGGCGATCTCCCCTGCTCTACGCTCCGATCTAGCGCCGACCGGAAAAATCCGCGTCGGCATCAATCACGCGAACCCGGTCCTGGCGAAAAGGGATCCGCAGACCGGCGAGCTTTCGGGCGTCGCCGTCGATCTCTCGCGCGAGATCGGACGGCGCACCGGCTTGCCGATCGTATTCGCGCCCTACGACGCCGCGGGCAAGATGGTCGACGGATTGAAAAAGAACGAATGGGACGTCGCGTTTCTCGCCGTCGATCCCGGCCGCGGCGAGATCGCCTTCACGCCGCCCTACATCGAGATCGAAGGCACTTATCTCGTACCGGCGGGCTCGCCGCTGAAATCGGTCGCGGACGTCGACCGCGACGGCGTGCGCATCGCGCTCTCAGCCGGCGCAGCGTACGAATTATACTTGAGCCGGAGCTTGAAGCACGCGAAGCCGGTAAAGACGGCCACGCCGCCGGAAGCCTTCGCCCTGCTCGTCGACGGAAAAGTGGAAGCGCTCGCCGGCGTGAAGCAGACGCTCATCGCGAACGCGGCGAAGCTCGCCGGCTCGCGAGTGCTCGACGGGCGCTTCATGGCGATCGGCCAGGCCGTCGGAATTCCAAAAGGACGCGCGGAAGGATTGAAATACCTGCGCGAGTTCATCGCCGACGCCAAAGCGTCCGGCCTCGTCGCGCAGGCGCTGGAGCGAAACGGCGTCAAGGGCGTCGCGATCGCGCGCTAGTGCCATGTGGTACCTCGTCTTTACGCGCAACGTGAAAGGCAAAGAATCGGAGTTGAAGGACAGCACCGCCGCGCACCGGCAATGGCTTGACGACCAGCACCGCGGAGGCCGGCTGCTTTTTTCCGGTCCCACGACGGACGGCGGCGGCGGCGCATATGTCATGCTCGCGAAGAGCATGGACGAGGCGCGTGAGCTCGCGGCATCGGACCCGCATCACGCGAACGGCTCGCGCCGGATGGACGTCTTCGAGTGGCGCGCGCACCGCGCCTTCGGCCTCAACGGGCCGACGATCGAGGACATCGACCGCATGGCGGGTGTCAAGAAATCGTAGCGCGAGTGTAAAGTTATTAGAGCGTTTTCCGCGCCCGCTCGCTCCTTGACGCCCCGACTTCGTTGTCGTAGCGTTTGCGCATGAAAACCGACCGCTACGATTACTCGCCGATCATCTCCCGCGCGCCGCTCGAATGGCCGAACCGCGCCCGCGTCGCGCTCATCGTCGCGCCCAACATCGAATCGTTTCACATCGACATGCCGGTTCCGGGCGTGAACACCCCGCTGCCGGACGTGACCAATTATTCGCTGCGCGATTACGGCTCGCGCATCGGCGTTTTTCGCATGATGGAGGTGCTGGACAAGCACGGCCTTCGCGCCACTGTGCTGCTCAACTCCGACGTCTGCGCGCACCATCCCCCGATCATCGAGGAGGGCAACCGCCGCCGCTGGGAATGGCTCGGGCACGGCGTGACGAACAACGTCCGCATCAACCAGTATCCGGCGGACGAGCAGCGCGCGGTCATCCGGCGCATCAAGGAGACGATCGCCAAGGCGACCGGCAAGCCTCCGCGCGGCTGGCTCGGTCCGGGCGGCGGCGACCAAAGCTCCGACACGCTCGATCATCTCGCCGCCGAAGGGTTCGACTACACCTGCGACTGGGGCATCGACGATCAGCCGGTCGCGATGCGCGTGAAAACCGGCCGCATGGTCGCGATCCCTTACCAGCAGGGGTTAAACGACATCCGCGTCATGCACCATACCGGCACCGCGCCCAAGGTGTGGTTCCAAATGGTGTGCGATCAATTCGATACGCTCTACCGAGAAGGGGCGAAACAGCCGCGCGTCATGACGTTACCGCTTCATCCGTTCGTCATCGGCCTCCCCTTCCGCGTCAAATATCTCGACGATGCGCTCGCGTACATCTGCGCCCACGACGGCGTTTGGAAAACGATCGGAGCGGAGGTGGCCGATCATTTTTACACGCACTACTACCGCCAGCCGTGAAGTAATTTCGGCGCGGCGCTTTTTTCATTTCGTGGTCGTCGCGGTGCTCGCCTGCGCGGCGCCGCGCGCGTCCGCCGCCGACCGCGTAATCATCGGCAATATCTCGCGCACCGTCGAGCAGCTGCCGAACTACGCCGCGACGGACAAAGGCTTCTTCGCTCAAGAAGAGATTCAAGGCGACGTCGTCCTGATCGGCTCGACCGATACGCTGATCCAGGCGCTCATCGCCGGCCAGGTGAACGTCGCCATCGTCGATCCATCGCCCGCGATCAACGCCGTCGAGCGCGGCGCGCGCTTGAAGATTATCGGCGGCACCGTTCCGATCGCCGCCTATACGCTGGTCGCCTGCCCCAAATATAAAAGCATCAAAGAGCTTAAAGGCACGACGCTCAGCGTCGTCAGCCTCGTGTCCGGCAGCACGATATTTTTAAAGGAGATGCTCAAGCACGAGGGGCTGGAGGCGAATCGCGACTACGCGATGATCCAGGGCGGCCCCACGACGCAGCGCCTGGCGAGCCTGAAGGGCTGCGTCGCCTCGGCGACGATGGTCCTGGGCGGCGACCTGCCGCGCGCCCGCGAGCTCGGCTACAATACGCTCGGCCGCTTGCAGGACTACGTGCCCAATCTGCAATTTCATAGCTTCATCGTCGACGGCCGTTGGGTCGAGGCGAACGCCGGCCTCACAGT
>DATFWH010000157.1:0-23379 GCA_035259465.1 Binatia bacterium | reverse complement strand
CCGGTGTGGAGAATCACGTATGCGCCGAGGATCGGCGCTACGACCCCGC
This sequence comes from Binatia bacterium, assembly GCA_035259465.1. GTDB lineage: Bacteria > Desulfobacterota > Binatia > UBA9968 > UBA9968 > JAJPJQ01. The sequence goes on along the minus strand of DATFWH010000157.1, from coordinate 23,330 downwards.
CCATCTGCCCAGCGGTCGAGTGAAACGCGAGCGCGCGGCCGCGCGCGCCGCCGAAGTGGCTCGCGAGAATGCTGGAGCCGACGGGGTGCTGCGGGCTGCCGCCGACGCCGCCGAGCAGCCGCGTCGTGAAAAAGTGCTGATAGCTGGATGCGAAACCGCTGGCGATTACCGACAGCCCGAGAAGGCAGTTACCGACGCCGAGAATGATGCCACGGCGAACGTGCGGAACGATAAAGCCGTAGACGCCTTGCAGCACGTTGCCGAGCGTATTGTACGCGGCGGCGATCGAGGCGATCGCAGCGAAGCCGAGCCCGAGCTCCTTCATCATCAGCGGGTAGATGACGCCGAGCATCGCCGACTGGAAGTGATTGATGAAATGCGCGCCGCAGACGATGCCGAAGATGGTGCTTCGGCCGAGCGCTCCTTCGCGCGGGGTGGATGCTGTCGCTTCCATGGTGAAATTCCGCCGCTACATTAGCACACACCGCCGCCGGAGGAAATTGCCGGTGTTAGTGCGTGTCCGCCGCAGCGGGACGGGATTTTACCATGAACAAGCTCACGCCCAAGGATATTATCATGACGCAGAGCCCTGCGACGAACGCCGTGCGAATGGAGTTGCGGAGAACGGTCTCTAGGCCGGCGAGAACCGAAGCGGGAATCGCCGAGCGCAGCATCGGATCGAGCAGCTGCTCCGGCGTCGCGAGTTTTTGCAGCGCCCCCCGCGCAGCCGCACTCATGGATGTGTCCGGTAGCGCCGAGAGCTCGTGCTGCATGCGGCTGAAGAGCACGCTGCCCACGAGGGCGATGCCGAAGGCGCCGCCGAACAGACGCGCCAGCATGACGGCCGAGGTCGCCACCCCAAGGCGGTCGCGCGGTACGCCGTTTTGCGCGGCCACCATCGAAGTCAAGGTAAGCATACCCATGCCGACTCCGATGAGCGCGCCGATCGAGAGCACGAGAGCGAAGTTTAGGCGGGGTTCGAATGCTACAAACAGCGCGTAGCCGAGGGTCATGACCGCGGCTCCCGCGACGCAGACGGCGCGGTAGCCGTAGCGGTTCACGCCGGCGCCTGCGATGAAGCTGCCGACAGTCCACCCGAGGCTCGCCGGCACGAGCGCGAGACCGACGCGCGCGGCATCGCCGCCGAGAGCGCCTTGGACATAGAGCGGCAGGTAGGAAATCACCGCGAACATTCCCATCGACGCGAGCCACGAAAGTGCGAGGCATAGCTTGAAAAGCCGCAGCCGAAATAATCGGAGCGGAAGGATCGGTTCCGCAGCGTAAAGCTCGACGCGATAAAAGAGCGCGAGGGCCCCGATCGAGAGAATCGAGGCCACTGCAAGAGTCCAGTCGAACGTAAACGCGGTCATGCGCGCTTCTTCGAGAGCGTAGAACAAAAAGAGTAGCCCGGTAAGAAGCGCCGTCAGCCCCTTCCAATCGAGCTGATGCTGCCGCTCGGAGCGGGCCTCCTCCATGCCGAAGGCGATCAAAGTGGCGGCGGCGCAGCAGACCGGCAGGTTGATGAAAAAAATCCACCGCCAGCTCCAATACTGCGTGATCACGGCGCCTGCGAGCGGTCCGAGGATCGAGGCCACGCCCCAGAGCCCGCTGACCAAAGCCTGCATCTGCGCGCGGCGATCCGGCGGATAAAGATATCCGATCAGAATAAAAGATAGCGCGTAAATCGCGCCGCCGCCGATGCCTTGAACGGCGCGGAAGACGATCAGCTGCGCCAGCGACTGCGCGGCGCCGCAGAAGGCGGAGCCCAGCATGAACAGCGCGATGCCCGCCAGCATGAGCCGCCGTCTGCCGTAAAGATCGGATAGGTTGCCAAACAGCGGCGTGCCGAGCGCCGAAGTGAGCATGTACGATGAAAACACCCAGCTGTACAGCTCAAGCCCGCCGAGTTTGCCTACGATCGTGGGCATGGCCGCGCTTACCACCGTCGCGTCGATGGCGAAAAGAAAGATCACCAGCAGGACGCCGGCGACGGCGACGCCGCGCCTGTATTCGAGCGGTACTCTCATGGATTTCGAGAAGCTTGAGAACCCTGCCGGGGCGGACCGGAACGGCCGTTCAGGCTCTTTCGGCGCCGGCTCTCACGCCCTGCCGAGTTAGAATATACAGCGAGGCGACCAACGCCACGATTAGCAGAGTGAGCGCTCCCAGCTCGTAGATGAAATGGCGGAAAACCTCGTCCGCCTTATCGGCGATTTCGGCGAACTCGGCGGTCAACACCAGCACCCGCCGGATCGCCGCGATGAGGCCGACAAGAAGGAAAGGCTCGGGGACGATCGTATGCTCGCGGAACGAGACCTGCACCGTGTACAAGAGCTCGACGAACAGCAGCACGAGCAGAATGCGGTCGAGCAGCGCAACGATCTCCTGGGGAAACGATCCGGAGAGAAGATTATGGCTGAAGTCGATGATGCCGGTGGCGAGGAGAACGATCGAGCTCACGGCGAGCAGGACGCCGAGGCCGATGTAAACAATATCCTCGATGATCGTAAAAGCCCGTGCCACCCACGACCACTTGTCCGGCTGCGATTTCGCCACGTACCCCCCTTTGCATCCGCCGTCAATCGATCAGCCGGCGGATGTCGGTCCATCCGTAAGCGACTTCGGTCAAATCCGCCCCGGCGATTTCCGCCGGTTTTTTATCCACGAGGACGCCGCCCAATGCCGAATAAAAAGCGCGCGACGAATTCTCCGCGAGCACCCAAACGATCATCGATAGACGACCCGCGCCGAGAAGCCGGCGCGCCAGCGCTGCGGCAAGGCGGCGGCCGATGCCTCGCCGCTGAAACGGCTGCATGAGATAGATCGCATAAATCTCGCCGGCATAGTCCGTCGCTTCGCCGCGCGCGCGCCCTCCCGAAGCGAAGCCGACGATCGTCCCCTCTTCATCCTCGGCCACGCAAACGAAGCTCCGGCGCTCGGACTCGGCAAGAATGCCCCGCCAGGTGCGCTCGCGGGAATCGGAGGCGAATTTGGCGATGTAATCACCCGGGATGATCCCGGCGTACGTCGTTCGCCAGCTTTCGATGTGAACGCGCGCGATCGCCGCCGCGTCGTCCGCGACGCCGTCGCGAATGCGAATCGCGGGCGCGGTATCTTTGACGCAGCTCCAAACGTGATGCCAACGGAACCGCTCGTGGGCGCGCCAGTCCCTGAAACCCGACTCCGTCGCCATACCGCGCATGTCGTATGCCGTCTCGGGGAAGTCGCACTCCCGAATGTGCTGACAGATAGCGTCGACGCCTTCCGGCGCCATCCCGCTCCACTCCGATTGGATCCAGCCGCAGTATCGGTCCAGGTAGAGCTGCTTCGGCTCGTTTTCTTCGCGCCCGATGTCGACGATCAGCAGAGCGCCGCTTGGCAGCGCGCGTCGATGGGCGCGGCGAAAAAACTCAGCCTTGTCGGCGCCGGGCAAATGATGAAGGGAGAAACCGCAAAAAATAAGATCGAAAGTCCGTGTCTCCTTGCGCAGCGCGTCGAGCAGATCGGCTGCACGCAACTCGACGGGACAGCCTAGATCGGCAAGGTTCCGGCGCGCTTGCAGCAAAGACGCCTCGGAAAGGTCGTAGCCCGTGTACGATTGGATATTGCGTCCGGCGAGCGCCCGGCTGAAATGGCGCGCACTGCCACAGCCGAGGTCGAGCACGGAAAATGGCCGATCCCCGAAATAGTCGGCGAGAAATGCTGCGACGCCCAGGTAAATCGCATTGTGAAACATGTAATCGCGGTCGAGTACTTGCTCATAGAACGAAACTTGATCGAAAAATTTGGCGGCATCGCGCATCGTGGGACTCACTCGTCTAGCGTGCAGGCCAGATTTCGGCCGCCGCCGATAAGGTGTTGACTGCACCGCTCATGCTCACCCCGCAACGGTCTATTCTGACGTAAATGTGCGGGATGAAGCAAGACGCTCGGGTCGTGCCAATTGGCGCGTAGCTTATGCGGGATAGAGGGCTGAGTGGAATTACTTCACGGACGCCTGCGCTATTTTGCCGTCCAGGTCTTGGAGCCGGACGGTGATCTCAGTCGACCGCTCGGAGTCCGGATTGTCGGTTAGATATTTCTTATAAGCGGCGGCGGCTTCTTTGAGATTGCCGGTCTGCGCATAGCTGCGCGCCCGGCCAAGAGTTGCGTCGCCGGTGAGCGGGCCGGCGATTTTCTCCGCTTCGGCGAAGCTCTGTGCCGCGTCCGCCCATTGTCCCCGCTGCTCCTGATTATAGCCGAGCGCGAGATAAGCTGACTGGCGCAGCAAAACGTCCTTTTTTTCCAGGTCCAGCAGCCGGCGCAGCGTGTCCGCCGCCCGACTCGTATCCTGCATGGCCGCCTGGGCGTTGGCTTCGTAGAGAAGACCCAGTCGGCTGTAATAGGACGAGCGATAGATCTCCAGGCGTCCGAGACTATCGAGCGCCTCTTTGTATTTGCCGGTATGATACAAGTCGACGGCGCGGGCGAACTCTTCTGCGGCGAGGCGATTCTGGCGGCTCTTGTAAAGCTGCCAGCCGAGCAGTGCGACGACGACGAAAATCACCACCGCGCCAGCGGCAACCATTGCTCTGCGGTTGGCCTTGGAAAACGCGACGAAGCGACGGGCGAGCAGCACAAAGCTGTCAGGCTGCCGGATATCCTTTCGGCTGATTCGTCTTGCGGCGGTGCGCATTCGGAATGTCTGAATGAACGGAAAAGCAGGAAGCGGGACGAGTCCGTTACATTTTATACTTGAAATCGTCGGGCGTCATCTTCTCGAGAATCTCGCCCCATTTCTCTTTTGAGACGTTGGAGACGTTCGCGACGTCCGGCTCTTTTCCCTCTTCGTTTTGCTGCAGGATGCTCGACGCCTCGAGGACCGTCTTGGCGACATAAATCGGCGTCTTCATACGCAGCGCGAGCGCGATCGCGTCGCTCGGACGCGAGTCGATCGCCATCTCCCGGCCGGCGACCTTGAGATAAATCAGCGCGTAATACGTGTTCTCTTTCAGCTCGGTGATCTCGACGCAGTCGATCGCGCCGCCCATTTCGGTGAGGATGTTTTTCAACAGGTCGTGGGTCATCGGACGGGCCATCTTGATGCCTTCGATCTCGGTCGCCATGGCGGTCGCCTCGGACAGGCCGATCCAGATCGGCAGGTTCAGCTTGTTATCGGTGTCCTTCAGGATGACGATCGGCGTCTTGGTTACCGGATCTAAAGTCAGGCCGCCCACCGCCATCTGTATGGAATCGTCCCGTTTCGACATGATGCTAACCCCCTTAATTATTGTGCACCGATGAGTTCGCCTGTCAACGAGTTGGCGCCGGCCCCTGAAATCCGCACATCCACGAGCTTGCCCGAGAGGTCTTCCGGTCCGCTGAAATTCACGATCCGGTTGGCTCTCGTTCGTCCGGTCATCCGTCCGCGCCCCATCTTCGCGATTCCATCCACCAATACTTCTTCGACGTTTCCCACGCGTGCGAGATTTTTTCGCCGCGATATATTCGCCTGGAGCCGCAGAACTTTGTCCAAGCGCGCTTTTTTCACTTCCTCCGCGATGTCGTCGGTGAAGAGTTTGCTCGCGGCGGTGTGCGGCCTCGGCGAGTAGCCGAATGCGTAAATGTCATCATACTCTACCTCTCTCAGGATTTCTAGAGTGTCCGCGAATTCCGCATCGTTCTCGCCGGGGAATCCGACGATGATGTCCGTGCTGAGGGCGACGCCGGGCCGGCGCTCGCGGAGACGCGAAATCCGGTCCATATATTCCTGCCGCGTGTAGCCGCGGCGCATTCGCTTGAGCACGCCGTCGGAGCCGGACTGCACCGGTAGATGCAGGTGCTCGCAGAGCTTCTCGAGCCTCTCGTACGCTTCGATGAGACCGGGCGACAAGTCTTCGGGGTGCGAGGTCGTGAAGCGGACGCGCTCGATGCCTTTTATGCCGTCGATGCGCGCGAGCAGCTCGGGAAACGACAGCTCGCCGGAGGCGGTCTTGCCGTAGGAGTTTACGTTCTGCCCCAGCAGCATGATTTCTTTGACGCCGCGCGCCGCGAGCGACTCGACTTCGCGCATGATCGCCGCGCTGGAGCGGCTGAGCTCGCGCCCCCGCACGTAGGGGACGATGCAGAAGCTGCAGACTTTGTTGCAGCCCTGCATGATCGTTACGTACGCCTTCGCGCCGTGGACGACGGGTTCGGCGTTGGCGTCTTCCATGTAGGAGGGCTCGCGATAGAAGGCCAGTTCGACCTGGCGCTCGCGCGCCGCGCTGGCCTCTTCCACCATCGTCGGCAGCTTGTGAATGTTCTGCGTGCCGAAAACAAGATCGAGATAGGGCGCGCGCCGGAAAAGCGTCTCTCCCTCCTGCTGCGCGACGCACCCGCCGACGCCGATGACCAACGCCGGATTTTTCTCTTTGAGCTCGCGCCAGCGGCCGAGCGCGCTGTAGACTTTCTGCTCGGCCTTGTCGCGAACGCTGCAAGTGTTGAGGATGATGAGGTCGGCGTCTTCGGGCGAATCGGTCGGGGAGTAGCCCTGCTGCCGCATGAGCCTTGCGATCCGGTCCGAATCGTACTGGTTCATCTGGCAGCCGTAAGTCTGTAGATACAGCCGCTTCATGCCGCGATCCGATCGATCAAGTGATAGAGCTGATGAATGTTGCGGCACTCCTCGACGACATTGCAGTGCTGCGCGTAGCGCGGCATCTCGCTGTCGCCGTAGCCCCAGGTCATGCGGCTCTCGGGATTGAGCCAGACGAGCTGCTTGGCTTTGCGGCGGATTTCGCGCAGGACCCAATCGTTCGCCCGATTGTAATTGTTCCGTCCGTCGCCGATGACGAGCACCGTCGTCTTCGGCGTGATCGCCGTCCAGTGGTGGCGGTAGAACAGCTCGAAGGCGCGGCCGAAGTTGGAATGGCTGTAGACGTCGATGACGTCGCCCCGGAGCGCCTTCTCGACCGCCTGATGGATCTCGTGGTCCTCGAAGAGCTTCGTGACTTCGCCGATGTCGCTGACGAAGACGAAGCTTCGCACTTTGCTGTAAAGATCCTGGACGGAATAGACGAATTGCAGCATGAAGCGCGACGCGTTCAGAACCGAGTCCGAGATATCGCACAGCACGACGACCTCGGGCTTCTCCTTTTTGCGGCGGTCGAGCTTGATGCGGAACGGCACCCCACCGTATTGGAGATTTTTCCGGAGAGTCGCGCTCACGTCGAGCCGACCGCGGCGTGCGTGCTTGCGCCGGAGCGAAAGCCGGTTCTTGAACCGCCGCGCGAGGCGTACGACGACTTCGTTCATCTTACGGATGTCGTCTTCGGTGTAATAGACGAAGCTCTTCTGGGATAGATAGTCCCGGCGCTCGCGCTCGGAGCGCGCCGGGTCCTTTTGATCGGTTTCGCGCCGCGCCAGCTCGCGCACGAACTGCATGAGGTTGCGCATGCGCTGCTCGGCGTATTGCGCCATTTTCTCGATCAGCTCCGGCGGTGCGCCGCCGCGGCCGAGCAGAGCCTTTAAGTTTTCGATCTCGGCGCGGATTCCTTCCATGCCGATGCGGTCGCCGATACCCTGCGCGAAAAGCAGGACGCGCAGCCCGGGATTTTCGCCGCGCTCGGCCTCTGCGGCCTGCCGGAGCAGGCGCTCGACCTCGCCCAGGTCGCCCGTGAGCAGCGCCCGCGTCAGCGCCGAGATTTCGCCGTCGAGATTTTCCAGGAACTTTTCAATCGCATCGAGCATTTCCTGGAATTCAGCCGGAGTCATGCCGAGTTGCCGCATGAGCTCCTCGTCCATCTCACGCGCTTTGCCGCCGAGGCCTAAAAAGAAAAGGTCGAATAGTTCGTCGAAGGTCTTCGCGTCGCTCGCTTGTTTGACGAGCGCCGCTCGCAGTGCGCTCCTGAAAACTCCGCGGTCGCCGACACCGAGGATCTCGAGCGCGGAGGCGGCGTCCATGTTTTCCGGCACGGAGACGCGCAGGCCGTTTCGGCGGAGGAGATCGGAGAATTCCAGGATTCGATCCAGCATGAGAAAATTCCGGGCGGCTAATTCAGGAGGTCTTTGTCGCTGGCCGGCGCGGACTGGGCGGTCTTCGCCTTGCGGACGGCGAGGTATTCTTTCAATTCGTCCTGCGCCTTGCGAACGTCCGCCTCGTACTTCATGACCGTGGAGAGCGTCTGGGTCACCAGACTATCGTCGAGGTTCTTGACGTTCAGAAGCGTCAGCGCCTTCACCCAATCGAGGGACTCGCTGATGCTCGGGCGCTTCTTGAGGTCGAGCTTGCGCAGCCGGTGCAGAAGCTGGACGACTTCTCCGGCGAGCTTTTCGTCGGCGCCGGGGACTTTCAATCGGATGATCTCCATCTCGCGCCCGACATCGGGGAAATCGATATAGAGATGCAGGCAGCGGCGCTTGAGCGCGTCGGACATCTCGCGGCTGTTGTTGCTGGTGAGAACGACGAGCGGGATGTGCTTCGCCTTGAGCGTGCCGAGCTCCGGCACGCTGACCTGAAAGTCGCTCAAGACCTCGAGCAGAAAAGCCTCGAACTCGGTGTCGGATTTGTCGATCTCGTCGATCAGCAGGACGATCGGCTCGGGCGCGAGCAGCGCGCGCAGCAGCGGCCGCGGCAGGAGGAAGCGGTCGGAGAAAAAGACGTCGTCTTCCTGCGCGATGCGCTCGACCGCCTGGCGCAGCCCCTTCGCGCCTTCGAGCACCTCGCCGATTTTATCTTTGAGGACCTGCGTATAGAGCAGCTGTTTCGCGTATTCCCACTCGTACAGCGCCTTCGCCTCGTCGAGGCCTTCGTAGCATTGAAGGCGGATGAGATCGAGCTTCAGCGCGCCGGCGATGACTTTCCCGAGCTCCGTTTTCCCGACTCCGGCCGGCCCTTCGACCAGGATTGGCTTCCGCATCGCGCAGGCGAGATAGACCACCGTCGCGACGTCGCGGCTGCAGATATAGCGCTCGCCCGCGAGGCGGGCCACCACGTCATCGACCGACTGAAACATTCTTGGAAAGTAACATAAATGCCCAGGGCGGACAACGCGAGGAAACGCGTGCGGAATTCAGGAACGCAATCGTCCGATGCGAAAATAAGAGGCTACTCGTCCCCGAACGCCGCCCGCTCGTATTCCGCCGCGCCGATCTCCGCGCCGAGATTCCACGAATGCATCCAGCCGACCGCGCGCTCGTACATCGCGCGCGTGTAAGGCTCGAAGACGATGCGCTCGCCGGGGCCGAAGGTTCGCACGTCGGCCATGCTCTTGAGCGGCTCTTTCAAGTGATTCAGATAGTAGTGTTTATACGGCGTCGGATCGATGTCGATGTCTTCCTGCGCGCGGCGCAGCGCGCGGAAATATTTTTCCAGCTCCTCCGCCGGCGCGTCGCTTGCCACGAGAAAACCGACGATGAAGGAGGTGTCGAGAATCTTGCGCATGCCGCGCTGTTCGGCGAGATAGACCTGAAAGCCGATGATGTTGGCGGCCTCGACCTTCGCCTCGAGGAGATCGGCGAGGCGCATGTCGCGCCGGCCCTTGAAAGTGAGCTTGATGCAGTCGCGGCCGAGCAATGGCTCGAGACGCTCGAGCGCCGAGAAATGCGAGCCGGAGCGATGGCCGACGGCGATGTCGATACCTGCGAGGTCCTCGATTTTATGGACGGCTGATTCTGGACGCACAAAAACGGCGCCCGGAGTTACCATGTAAGCTTTGGGCCAGACCTTCCCATGACCGCTCGCCGCAGCGATGTCCACGGCCCATTGGCAGGCGCAGCTCACGCTGCTCCCCTGCCCTTCGACTAAAAACTCTGTCGCGCCGCGGGTGATCTCGCGCGCGTCGGGGGCGAGCAGCGGCGCCAGAGCAGCGTCACGCTTGTGCATGACGAACTCGTAGTCGAGCCCTTGGTCCTTGAAGTAACCCTTCTCTTCCGCGACCCATTCCTGCAAGCGATCGTGCACTTCGATCTTGAACTTTCCCACGGCGGCTCCCTTTCTACTTTATCTGGTTCGCTCGCTTGTACGGACCCTGGTCGAACGAGTCGTCGCGCGCGGGATTCTTTACGCCGCTCGTTGCCGGAACGATCTCGTACATGCGCTTGAGCGACGCGATGTCGTCGGGCTCGAAGCTCGCGATGTAGGCGTTGTCCCACTGCTCGGCGTAGGCGCGCGCGTCCTGCGCCGTCATGTTGGCCGCCTTCTCCAGCATCTCGGCGACCTTCGGCTTGTTCTTGGAGCCGAACTGGAGCGCGTTGCGCGCCGCGGCAATGAACTTCGCAACGGCTTCGCGGTTCTTCTCGAGATAGCTGTTGTAGACGATCGTGACCGCGAGGATCGGCGGCGCGCTGCCTTTCGTGAGCTTTTTCCATTCGTCGACGACGCTCGCGAGCCGGCGAAGCTTGACGTCGCTCATCTGCGCGAGCGTCACCGAGCGCAGCACGCCCGCGTCGATGTCCTTCTGCGTGAGGAACTGCGCGAGCTGTGCTTCATTTCCCGGCGCGACGGCGTATTCGTTCGGCTTGATACCGAAGTTCCGCTCCAGAATCGCCGTCGTGAGCGCGTGCGTCGCGCTGCCGGGCGGCGACATGCCGATCTTCTTGCCGCGCAGATCAGCCGGCGATTTGATCGGCGAGCCGTCCAGCGCAACGATCTGCGCCTCGGCGATCTGCGTCGCGAGCACGAGCTTGACGGGAACGCCGTCGGCGGCGATGCCGATCGAGTTGGTGGATGGCGCAGCGAAAGCGAGATCGATCGCGTTCGATACGATCGCCCGCGTCGGCCCGTTCACTTCGCCGAACTTCACCCATTCGATCTGCAGCCCCTCCTGCTCCGCGATTTTCATCTGCTCCAGCACGGTGCCGAATCCAAGGCTAAAACCTGATGTCCAATAGCCTACTTTCATCTTTTGCGCGTGGACCGGCGCGGCGGCGGCACATGCGAGTATGATCACGCCAATCAGGTAGTTCGCTTTCATTACTCCTCCAACACTTTAGATTAGCTCTCTAAGTCGACGGATATAAGCGGCTACTTCGGGCTCGATCGGATCGCGCGGGCGCGACGGCGCGATCGGCACGACTTCACGGATCGTGCCGGGCCGCGGCGACATGACCGCGACCTCGTCGGCGAGCAGCACCGCTTCTTCCACGTCATGCGTGACGAAAACGACAGTCATGCCCATAAGTCCGTGAATGCGCAAGAGCTCATTGTGCAAATGAGAGCGCGTCTGCGCGTCCAGACGCGAGAAAGGCTCGTCCATCAAGAGAATGCGCGGCTCCGTGACAAGGCTGCGCGCGAGCGCGACCCGGCTGCGCATGCCGCCGGACAGCTGGTATGGAAACGCCTCCTCGAAGGTGTCGAGGCCGACGAGCCGGATCGCCTCGCCCGCCCGGCGGACGCGCTCGGCCTTCGGCGTCGATCCCGCTTCCAAAGCGAATTCGACGTTGCGCAGCGCCGTGCGCCAAGGCAGCAGCCGATCGTCCTGAAACATGTAGCTCGCCGCGCACCAATCGTTCAATTCGTCGCTCGGCGCGCCGCAGATGCAGACGCGGCCGCGATCGGCCTTGACGATGCCGGCGATGATGTTGAGCAGGGTGCTCTTCCCCGCGCCCGAAGCGCCGAGCAGGCCGACGATCGAATGGTCCTCGACGCCGAGATCGATGTCCTTCAGCACCTCGAGCCGATCGCCGTTCGGGCCGGGAAAGGTTTTGCATACCTTCGTTAAACTGATGGCCCGACCGTCGTCCGCGCAGAGCTTCTGCGCGGTTTGAGTTTCGTCCGCCGCCGTCACGCTTCCGCTTCCTTTCTCCAGCGAAACAGATGCCGCTCGAGCGGCGACAGCACGCCCATCTCGAGAGCGGCCATCAAAAAAACGAGCGTCAACGTCCAGGCGAAAACCTGGTCGGTGCGCACGAGGTCCGCCGCCTGTCGCAGGCGGTAGCCGACGCCGCTCGACGAGCCGATCGTCTCGGCGACGAGCGACACGCGCCAGCCGAAACCGAACGCGAGGCGCGCCCCGGAGAAGAAATACGGCAGGATCGTCGGCAAATAGATCTTCGCCATGATCTTCCAGTCCGGCATGCGCAGGACGCGCGCGAGTTCGATAAAGTCGGCATTGACGGCGCGCGTCCCCTGCCAGACGTTGGTGATGATGAGCGGCATCGCCGTCATGAAGACGACGAAGATCGTCGTCGCGTTAGAAATGCCGAACCAGATGATCGCGAAGATCGCCCAAATTGCGGACGACACGGTATTGAGAACCGGCAGCACCGGCTCGAAGAACTCGCCGACGCGGCGGTTCGCCCCCAAAACGATTCCGAATGGAAGCCCGATGATCGTGGCGAAAACAAAGCCGAGAGCGACGCGCCAAAACGTTATGCCGAGGTTCGTCCACAAATCGCCGTGCGCGGCTATGATACCGAGCGCGCTCCAGACTCGCTGGGGTCCAGGAAGGACATACGGCGGAGTCGAGAGCGACAGAGCCCACCAGACGGCGCCGAGCGCGGCGACCAGCACGAGACGCTCGGCGAACAAGCCGAGCCGGATTCCCCGCTTCACCGGGACCGAAAGCGCCCTTTGTTCGATCATCTCGGCCATTGCTTTATTTTAGGCAAGAACCAACCGGCCCGAAAGATAGCACACCCCGCATTATTGCCCCAAGCCCGCTCATTTGCTTCAATAGACCATGGAGGAGGCCGCCGAAGGACCCGCCTTTAATCGCGAAAAGACCCCGCCGGGATGGGTCGTGCTCGTCAGCGCCGCCGTCATCGTCGCGCTCCTCTATTGGGCGCGACCCGTCCTCATTCCCGTCGCGCTCTCGATTCTTCTCACCTTTCTTTTAAGCCCGATCGTTGACGGGCTCCAGAAGCTGCGCCTGCCGCGCATTCCCGCGGTTATAGTCGTCGTCCTTCTTGCCGTCGCGCTCCTCGCTTCGTTCGGCTGGATGACCGTCCGCCAGTTCGTCTCTTTCGCCAACGACCTGCCCCAATACAGAACCAATATCAACCAGAAGATCGCCGATTTGAAACGCTTGGGCAAAGGCGGACCCATCGGTAAAGTTCAGCGGACGGTAGACGAGGTCAAGAAGCAGATTGACAAAGAGGAAGGCAGCAAAGAAAACCCCAAGCCGGCGTCGCCGCCGGCCCCGCCTTCTTCACCATCGCCGATTTCGCTCGGCGCCGCGAGCGCGATCGAACTCCTGGGGAGCGCAGGACTGGTCGTCATCCTAAACATCTTCATGCTGATCGACCGCGTCGAGTTGCGCAACCGCCTGATACGCCTCTTCGGCTTCGGGCGGATGAACATTACGACCAAGGCGCTCGAAGAGGTGGCGCGGCGTATCAGCCGCTACCTTCTGATGCAGTCGATCATCAACGGCAGTTATGGTCTCGCCGTCGGCTTGAGTCTTTATTTCGTCGGGCTGCCTTACGCCCTGTTGTGGGGCCTTTTCGCCGGCATGCTGCGCTTCATTCCGTACGCCGGCGTCTGGATCGGCTTGGTTGTGCCGAGCGCGCTCGCCTGGGCTGTGTTTCCCGGCTGGCTGTGGCCGCTCGTGGTCGTCGGTCTGTTTCTCGTCCTCGAGTTCACCGTCGCGATGATCTTAGAGCCGTTGCTCTACGGTCACAGCGCGGGCGTATCGCAGGTAGCGTTGCTCATCGCCATCGCATTCTGGGCGTGGATCTGGGGGCCGGTTGGCATGATCATGGCGACGCCGATGACGGTCTGTCTCGTCGTGCTCGGGAAATATATTCCGCAGCTCAACTTCCTCGTCGTGCTCATGAGCGACGAGCCGGTGATGCAAACCGAGACCACGTATTATCAGCGCCTTCTCGCCTCGGATTATGATGAGGCCTACGAGATCGTCGATAAGTACATGGAAGGCGATCATGCCAAAGAGCAGGTTTACGATCAGGTCCTTCTTCCCGCGCTGTATCAGGCGAAGTGCGACTATCGCCGCGGCAAGCTGACGCCGCAAGACGAGAGCTTCATGCAGCGTGCGACCGCCGACATCATCGATGAAATTACCGCGAACCATCGAAACGGCGGCGACGCGGAGCGCGCGGACGGCAAAGAACGGGAGCGGGAGCGGCGCTCCTTGCGCGATGTCGTTGTCCGCGGTTACCCGGCGCAGGACGAGACGGACGCGATCGCGCTGCGCATGCTCCAGCGGCTGATCGAGTCCGAGCAGTGTCAAATGCAGATCAGCGACGAACCCGGCGATGGCAGGCTGTCGCATGAGGGAAAGCCGGTATTGATCTGTATCGGCAGTGTCGCTCCGGGCGGGGTCGCCAAGGCGCGGCATCTCGCAAAGAAACTTCGTAAAGAGCTGCCCAAGGCGCGAATCGCCGTCGGCCGCTGGGGACTGGCGAACGAGTTCAACGACATCGAAGAGCAGCGCAAGCTGCTCCTCGCCGCCGGAGCGGACCAAGTCGTCACGACGCTCATGGAGGCGCGGAACGCGATCATGGAGTTCTGTGAAGCGCCGGATAAACCGGCCGCCGATGCGCGGAATCGCGACGCGAAGGAAAACGGCAGGAATCGCAAAGGGAAGGATAACGCAGTCAAAAGCTAGCGCGGCTTCTTCGCCGATTGCAGGGCGCGACAGAGCTTTTCCGGAGTGATCGGCAGCTCGTAGAAGCGCACGCCGACCGCGCGCGCGATCGCATTCGCGATCGCCGAAGCCACCGGCAGGAGGCCGCCCTCGCCCATGCCTTTGGCGCCGAACGGCCCCGGGCCGTTCTCGTTTTCGATCAGCGACGAAGAGAACTCTTCCGGCAGATCGCCGAAGTTCGGCACGCGGTAGTCGACGAGGTTCGGGTTTAACAGCTGCCCGTCTTCATAGACCATTTGCTCAAAGAGCGTGTGGCCCAGGCCGAAGAGGACGCCGCCCTCGTCTTGGCCCTCGCATTGGATCGGATGGATGGCCCTCCCGACGTCGGCGACGGAGACGTATTTTTTTAGTCGAATCCCGCCGGTGTCGCGGTCGACCTCGACCTCCGCGCCGCCCCAGCCGACTTCCCAGAACGTGGTGGTCGAGCCGAGCGCGGCCTTTTTGGTTTTGAGATCGCGATAAACACCGCGGCCGATGATCTCGCCCGCCTTGCTGCCGAAGTATTCCGTGATGACGTTGCCGTAGGAAAGCTCCTTGCCGCGCTTGCCGGTCACTTTTTCGTCGGCGAGCTTGAGCTCATTCGGCTTGCAGCCTAGTACTTGAGCCGCCGCGTCGAGCAATTGTTTTCTCGCGTCCTCGGCGGCGCGCTTGACGGCGAGCCCCATGACGGTCATCGAGCTGCTGGCGCTCGTCGACACGTCGTAGGGCGTCGTGTCGGTGTCGAGCTGCGCGACGGAAACGCGATCGAGGCCGAGCGCCAGTTCCTCGGCGACAACCTGCGACAGCGCGGTTTTCGAGCCCTGCCCGATCTCCACGGTGCCGGTTAAAAGCACGACGCTGCCATCGGAAGACATTTTCACCGTCGCGCCGGCGATCTTGAAGGTCCCGCCCGCGTCCTTGAGGCAGACGCTGACGCCCTTACCGACGTTCGGCTTGGATTTCGCCTTCCAGTCGAGCGCGCCGGCGACCTTGAGCAATCCTTCTTTGAGATCGCAATCGACCGGCGTATCGCCGGGCGTATATTCCTCGCCCTTCTTAAGAATATTTTTCAGGCGGAACTCGACCGGGTCCATGCCGAGCCGCTCGGCAATGAGGTCCGTGTGCGATTCGTACGCCCATGCGACCTGCACGGCGCCGAAGCCGCGGAACGCGCCGGCCGGGACAGTGTTCGTGTAGACGCAGTAGGCGTCGATCTTCGCGTCGGGAATGCGATACGGCCCGAGCGCGCGGTAGCCGGCTTTCTGCGTCACGCGCGGCCCGGCGTCGGCGTAGGCGCCGGTGTTCATGTAGATCTCGCACTCGCGCGCGAGCAGCCGGCCGTCCTTTGAGAGGGCGCTCTTGATCCTGACGCGCGCGGGATGGCGCGTGACCGTCTTGAAGCTTTCGCTCGCGCTCATCGCGAGCTTCACCGGACGGCGCGCCTTCCAGGAAAGCGCCGCCGCGATCGGCTCCGCCTTGACGTAGAGCTTCCCGCCGTAGCCGCCGCCGACGTACGGCACGATGATGCGCACGCGGCTGAGCGGCAGGCTGAAGATCGACGCCAGCTGGTCGCGCAGGCCGAACGGATCCTGGCACGCGGTCCACATCGTCAGATGCCCCTGCTCGAAGTGCGCGACCATGACGTGCGGCTCGAGAGAATAATGCTGCACCTTGGGAAAACGGAAAGTATCCTCGAAAACGTGCGCCGCGTTTTTAACCGCCTGCGCGACATCGCCGCGCGCGTAGCCGAAATGCGAGCAGACATTCGTGCCTTTGAAGCGGTCCGGCGCGCCGTAGCTCGAGCCGCGGAGCTCGGCCTTCCCGAACCATTGGTCGTGCACGAGCGGAGCGCCTTCGGCGAGCGCTTCCTCGATCTCGGTCATCGCCGGCAGCTCCTCGTATTCGACGTCGATGAGGGTCAGCGCCTCCTCGGCGGTCATCTGGTCGGCGGCGAGCACGGCGGCGACGGAATCGCCGGCGTAGCGCACTTTTTCCGCCGCGACGATGGACTGGTCTTTGTAGATGGCTCCGTAGCGCGCGTTAAAAGACCCAAGATCGTCGCGTGTGAGGACGGTGAAAACGCCGGGCAGGTTCTCCGCCTTTCGCGCGTCGACATTGACGATCCTCGCGTGCGGCAGCGGACTGCGGAGAATTTTGGCGTACCCCATTCCCGGCAGATCGACGTCGCCGGTGTATACCGCGGCGCCGGTCGCTTTCTCCGCGCCGTCGACCCGCGGAACCGAGGTGCCGGCGATCTTGAGAGATTTCGAAGCTTTCGACCTAGCTGGCATGATGTGCGATTTTAGATTTTAGATTAAATCGAAAAGCGGCAATCAAAAATCTAAAATGACTCTATTTTCGTATCTTTGGGCTGTCTTTTTCGGGAAAGTACGTGTCGCAAAAAGGGCAGTGGAAATTCATTCCGGAACCAAGCATATGTGGATTGGCGACGAAGACTTTCTGACATTTCGGACAGGTGATTTCAATCGTTTGCCCCACGATTTACTCCATTTTGATTTTAGATTCTTGATTTTAGATTAAAATCGGAAATCGGCAATCTGAAATCTAAAATTCCTACGCCCAGTAGGTAGTACGGTCGGTCGGAATGTGCTGCAGCACCTCGCCGGGAATGTAGTCCTCGAGCTTAACGCGCGCCATCGCGTCGTCCGGGCACTTCGAGACCGGCGAGAACGGCCGGTCGAGCGGCCGCGTCGCGTCGATGATCATGCCGGAGGTCTTGATCTCGTCCATGAGCGACGGGTCGAGAAAGTTGCCGCGGAAAAGCGGCTGCAGGATCGAGACCTGCGCGTGCGGCTGGACGCGCGTCGCGAGCGCCCATAAGATCTCGGTCGGATCGTAGACATCGATGTCGTCGTCGAAAACGAAGACGTTCTTCGCGTGATCGAACGTGAGGGCCGCAGCGGCGGCGCGTCCGGGATCGCCTTCGGACATCTTTTTCATCGCGATAAAAATGTTGTACTGTGCGTGGCGGCCGAATTTGCAGACGGCCGTCACGCCCGGCACGGCTTCGCGGCAGCGGCGGAGATAAGCTCCTTCGCGCGGCAGGTCCATCCACGGCTTGTCCCCTTCCGGCGTGATCACCGACTGGTACATGCCGCCTTTGCGGTAATTGATGGCGCGCACCTGGTACTCGACGCAGGTCGTGTAGCGCTGCGGGCCGAGGTAGCCCGGCGCCTCGCCGAAAGGACCTTCAACGACCCGCTTGCTGGGAAGCAAAGCGCCCTCGATCACGATCTCGGCGTCGGCCGGAATCAAGAGATCGTCGCCGTAGGTCTCCGAAGGCGTCAGACGCAGCGGCTCCTGCAGATACCCACCGATGACTTCGTATTCGCTCACGTCGAAGCCGCCGGTGTAGCACGCGCCCATGTGGTACGCGGGATGGTGCCCCAGTACGGTCGCGACCGGCGTCTCCATCTTGTTTGCCTCGTAGTCTTTGTAAATCTTCCACAAGTGGCGCGGCGAGGCGTAAAGCGCCGTGCTATTTTTCCCTTTTACCTCCATGCGGTGATACGAGACGTTGTACGTGCCCGATTTGCGGTCTTTGGTGATCGTGGAAAGCACGATGTACGGACCGCCGTCCATGTAGTGGTGCCGCATGATCGGCAGCTCGAAGAGATCCACTTCTTTACTGGTTTTAACGACCTCTTTCACCGGCGCCTGTTTCTTGTCGACGATCGTCGGCGGCACCCGCTGCTCCTCGCGTTGGAGGCACACTTCGGCCATCTGCGCGCGCGTCGTCTCTTTCGGCACGCCTAGGGCAATCTGCGTCTTCCGCTGCGAGATCTCGCAGTTCATCACGAGCTTGAAGTCGCTGCTTGGCTTGCCGTGGAGATTGAGCGGCTTATCGAAGATAAGTATGGGGAATTTTTTCTGGGCGCCGAGATGCTTGATGATCGCCGTCACGTCATAATGCGCCGGGTCGACCTCTTTGTTGATGTGAACTACTTCGTTGGGGATCTCGCGGCGGCAATCCTCCAAGAATGTTCTCAGGCTTTTCGCCATTTGTGCTCCTTGTTGGGCGGTCGCCGCGCGTCCGCGGCGATTCGCTAAGCAATTAAGTACATCCAGACTCGCCGGGATGTCAACGAACGGCGCACAAGTCAAGCCACTCCGTAATTCCCGTGAAAACGGGAATCGAGTCTCTTCGTCTTAATGCCTGGACCCCCGCTTTCGCGGGGTGGCTCAAAGCGTAAGCTGATGCGGCGAGAAATTAATGGTCGGCCGCGCCGTTCATCTTGAACAGGCGCATCATATTTCTGCCGAGTATTTTTTCTTTCTCTTCATCGGCGAGGCCGGCCATCGCCTTGATCGGCCGAACGGTATTCGGCCACGTCGAGATCGCGTCGCCGTGGTCGAAGTCGCTGCCGATGATGATGTTGTGATCGGGCCAGACTTTGACGATCTCCGGCAGGTAAGTTTCCCATGCCACGGCCGCAATATAAAAATGCCGGAAATATTCGCTCGGCATTTTTTTCAGCGTGCTTTCGCCCTTGAAGAACTGCTGCACGGCCGTCGATACCGGCGCCTCGGAGGGCATATGGTGGTCGAGCGTCGCCATGAGCCACGGCACCCAGCCGATGCCGCCCTCGAAGAACGCGAAGCGCAGCGATGGAAAGCGGTCCAGCGCGCCGCTGAAAATCAGGCGCGCCGCCGTGACCATGTACGTCAGCGGAAAACCGAGCGCCGTCGGAAAAAGCGGGAAGCCCTCGTAGCGCTCGCTGCCGATGAGCCACGGATGGCTGTGCTGGTGCTCGTAGACGCGCGCTCCGGGATGGACGAGGATCGGAATGTCGAGGCGCGCGACCTCTTCGTAAAACGGCCACAGCACTTCCGAATCCAAATCCCCGTCCTGATATCCACCGGAGAGCTTGACGGCTTTCAATCCCAGCTCCTCGACCGACCTTCGGATCTCGCGCACGGCCTCCTTTACATCGGGAAGATAGACCCAGGCGACGCCGATAAAGTCTTCCTGCCCGGCGATGTCCTCGGCGACGGTGTCGTTGTAGGCGCGCGCGAGCTGCCGGCCGAGCTCGGGATCGAGCTCGTAAATAAGCTGGCGGTTGTCCGGGATGAGTACCTGGCGGTCGAAGCCGTCCTTCTTCATGTACTCGCGGCGGATGTCGAGGTTCCAGCGGCCTTCCTTGAACGAGTGCACGACGTTGCCGTCGCGGTAGTACGTCGCGACTTTGCCGGCGACCCGCTCGCCGAAGCGGATATATTTGCCGTTGTCTTCCTTGATCTCGACATGCCCGCGCCCCGGATGGGAAACGCGGTCGATGAAGCGTACCGGCCAGTAATGGGTGTCGCCGTCGATATACACGGATCTCTCCTTTGTCAATTTTTCATGCCGTAGCTTTCGTAAAGCCTGGATACAAAGCCGTTCTGCTCGAGTCCTTTCAGAATGCCGTCGTCGATCACTTCGTTGATCTTGATCTTTTCGGCCGCGGGAGTACGGAGCTTCATGAATCGCTGGATATTGCGCAGGCCGTCGGGCCCGGCGTAGGGCACGCGATCGGTATTCCTCACGATGTCGAGATAGCCTTCCTCGGCCACCGCCGGATCGGAAATCTTGAGATGTTTGCTGAACGTGGCGATGACTTGCGCCTTGTTTTTTGGCGCGAGGGTGAACGCGATGCCTTCAAGTAACCCTTTAAGAATATTTTCCAGCGTCGCGCGCTGCTCTTGGAGATACGGCGCACGCACGACAATCGCCTGGCCCGAGAACGGGATCCCGCTCTCATATAGCTCCGATAGGATCGTGTAACCCTTTTGCTTGAGCCGTCGGCTGAAGACGCCGTCCAGGATCGTCGCGTCGATATGGCCCGCTTCCAGCGCCTGCGCCAAGACGGTCTGATCGCCGATCACGAGCACTTTCACCTCGTCGCGCGCGGGATCGACACCGACGTGCTCGAGTCCGAGCATGCCGGCCATCCACAGCGTCCCGCCGATGCTCTGGACGCCGAAGCGCTTGCCGCGAAGGTCTTTGGGAGTCTTGATCGAGGGCGCCGCGACGAGGTCGTAACCGAGCCGGTTGGTGAGCGTCGCAACCATCTTGAGATCGGCGCCGCCCATGACCGCCGCCAATACCGAGCTGCCCCCGGTGTAGCCGACCCTCACGTCGCCCGCGGTGAGGGCTGCGACGAGTATCGGCGCCTGGCGGATGAAAATCGTGCTGGCCGGAGTGCCGTACTTGGCGAAGAAGCCGTGGTCCTCGGCGATCCAAAGCGGCGCCACGCGGGCGTTCAGCGCCGCGTGCGCGATGACGATCTTCCCCGGGGCGGACGCGGCGCGAGCCTCGCCGTTGAGCCAGAAGAGGCAGGCGCAGATGATCACAAGCGCGGCGCGCATCGCTTCAGAGGTTGAGCAGCCGCGCGGCGTTCTCGCCGAGAATCTTATCCTTCTGCCGCGCGGTGAGATCTTTGCGCTCGCGGATGCCGGACACGGTGTGCGGGTACTCCGAGTCGAAGTGCGGATAGTCCGTCGCCATCAGGATATGGTCCTCGCCGACCTCGGCGATCGGCCGCGCGAAATCCTTCTCGTCCGCCTCGCAGGTGAAGTAGCAGTTGCGGCGCACATATTCCGACGGCGGCCCCAGCTTGAGGGCGCCGGTGAGCTGCGGGAAGTCCTTCGCCCAGTCCCAGTCGTCGTCCATGCGGTGCATCCAGTAGAGCGGAAACTCGGCGCTGCACTCGAAGAAGGCGACTTTGAGCTTGGGAAATTTTTCGAAGATGCCGCCGAGGACCAGCGCGATCAGCGCCGGCGTGCAGTTCATCGGCCGGCCGAGGACGTGGGTCTTGTAGAAGTTGTCGAAGCGGTCGACGAGATCGCCGTTGCTGTTCGGGTGGCAGAAGAGCGGCACGTTCAAATCCTCGGCCGCCTGGTAATACGGGTAGTAATCCGAGCTGTCGAGATTGCGCGTGCCGCAATAAGGCACGAGATGGCCGGCCTTGAAGCCGAGCTCTTTCACGCAGCGCCTGAGCTCGTCGGCCATCGCCTCGGGGCATCCCGCCGGCGCCATGGCGACGGGCAGAAAGAGGTCTTCGTTGCCCTTAACTAGCTTCGCGACCCAGTTGTTGTAGCAGCGGGCGAGCTGCGCGCCGAGCGGCCCGATGTTCTGCGTCGCGATGCTGATCTGGGTCGGAAAGATGATCTGCTTCTGAATTCCCTCTTTCTTGACCCCCTCGCGGCGCGCCTGCATGTCGTAGCCCGCGACCTGCCGCGCCGCGACTTCCCCGCCGCGCCAGCCGGAATCGGGATCGTAAATATAAGGATGGCTGTGCGCCGCGCGGCCCTGGGGGCTGATCGGATCGAGCGAATGGATGAATTTTTTCTTGTGGCCTTGCGCGCTGCCGACGGGCACCGGCGTCAGCTTGGCGTAGGTGCCTTCGAGCTTGTAGATTTCGTCGAGGAAATAGCCGTCGCGCAGGTGAGAATCCAGATCAATGATCATGGCAATGCACCGCCTTTCCTGAGAATTGGATCTATTTTCCGCCGAGTGCCTTCATGAACGATCTGTCGATCAGCTCGTCCAGCGAAAATTTGCGCTTGATCCGCCCCGCGTCGAATTCTTCCTGGATGACGCTCGGAACGGGCTTTTCGGCGATCTCGCCGTTTAGGGGGAAAGAGTCGCGATACTCGTCGTATCCGGCCGGCGCCATCGCCGGATCCATCTTGACGTATTTTCTGATGGCCGCGATCGCGTCTTGTCTGTTCTCGTGCGTGTGGCGGACGCCGCGCTGGTAGGCGCGGAGAAAGCGCGTCACCTGGTCCTTTTCTTTGGCGAGCCACGTTTCCCGCGCGGCGAACGTCTCGTACGGCCACTGCGGGAAAATTTCCTTAAGGTCGAAGAGCTTGTTGTAGCCTTTGGACTTGGCGATCTCGGTGACGGGAAACCAGACGATGCTGGCGTCGACGCCGCCGGCTTCCAGCGCGGCGTAGCGCGCCGGCGTGCTGCCGATTTGCAGGATCGTCACATCCTTCGGGTTGATGCCGAAGTGCTGCACGGTCGCGCGCGTGAGATAGTCCGTCAGCGACCCGAAGCGGCTGATCGCGAAGCGCTTTCCCTTCGCCTCCTTCATCGATTTGAAGTTGGGGTTCGAGTAGAGCTGGAACGGCATGATGTTGCTGATGCCCCAGAAGTTCTTCACGTCGACGATCCCGCTCGCGCGGCCGCCGATCGTCTCGATGAAGGCGCTGCCCATGATCTGCACGTCGCCGCCGGCGAGCGCCTGGATATTCGTCGCGCCGGCGTTGAACATGACGAAAACGACGTCGAGACCTTCGTCCTTGAAGAACCCCTTCTCCTGCGTGACGTAAACCGGGAGAAAAGCGATGTTAACGGAGGAAAGCCCAACGACGATTTTCGCGCGGGCGAATGGCGGCATCGCCATAAGAAAAACGAACAACAGCGTCCACTGCAGCACGCGCCGCATGAGGGCTCCTTCCTTTAGATGACGGATTGTTCCGGCAGAATCGTTTTCAGCACGCGGAGATAGTTCCCGCCGAGGATGAGCGCGATGTCGCTTTCTTTGTAGCCACGGCGCCCCAGCCGGTCGATCAGGATCGGCAGGTCTTCGATCTCCTCGAAGTCCTTCACGTAGGTGCGCTCGTGCAGCGGATGGTGGCGGTCTTTGAGCGTCCGCGGGCCGTCGTACTTGATGAAGTCCATGCCGAGCGCCATGTGCTCGATGCCCGCGAGATTAACCATATAGTCGATATGCCCGATCAGGTCGTCCAGCGTGGCGTCCTTCTTCGATGTGCGCT
>DATFWH010000156.1:0-2683 GCA_035259465.1 Binatia bacterium | reverse complement strand
CGCGATCGGCGAGAAGCTTGAGCGCTACAAGAAGCTCGACGAGGTCAAGAACGAGGTCATCGGGCAGGCGGCGCAGCAGTTCCCCGAGCGCGAAAAAGACATCAAGGCGAGTTTCGACGAGCTCAAAAAGAAATACTTCCGCCAGCAGATCGTGAATGACCGCCGGCGCATCGACGGCCGAGGCCTCAAGGATATCCGGCCCATCACCTGCGAGGTCGAGGTCCTACCGCGCACGCACGGCTCGGCGCTGTTCACGCGCGGCGAGACCCAGGCTCTCGTCGTTGCGACGCTTGGCACCACCTCCGACGAGCAAAAGATCGACGCGCTCATCGGAGAACACTATAAAAAGTTCATGCTGCACTACAACTTCCCGCCGTTCAGCGTCGGCGAGGTGAAGTTCCTGCGCGGCCCGAGCCGGCGCGATATCGGCCACGGCAACCTGGCCGAGCGCGCGCTGATCCCGGTGCTGCCGCCGGAAGAAGATTTTCCTTATACGGTCCGGGTGGTCTCCGAAATTCTCGAATCGAACGGCTCCACTTCGATGGCGACCGTCTGCGGCGGCTCGCTCTCATTGATGTCCGCCGGAGTGCCGACCCGCGCGCCGGTCGCCGGCATCGCGATGGGGCTTATCAAAGAGGGCGATCAGATCCGCGTTCTTTCGGACATTCTCGGAGACGAGGACCATCTGGGCGATATGGATTTCAAGGTCGCCGGCACGAGCGAAGGCGTCACATCGCTGCAGATGGATATCAAGATCGCCGGCGTCACGCGCGAGGTCATGCGCGACGCGGTGTACCAGGCGAAAGAGGGGCGCCTGCACATCCTCGGCATCATGAACCAGACGATCTCCGAGCCGCGCAGCGAGATGTCGAGCCACGCGCCGCGTATCATCACGCTCAAAGTCCGGCCCGAGAAGATCCGCGAGATCATCGGCCCCGGAGGCAAGGTCATCCGCGGCATCGTCGAGGAGACCGGCGTCAAGATCGACGTCGAGGACGACGGCACCGTCATGATCGCGTCGAACGATGAGGCGGCGAGCCGCCGCGCCGTCGAGATGGTCCAGCTCATCGCCGCCGAGCCGGAAGTCGGCAAGATTTATCGGGGCACGGTGAGAAAGATCGTGGACTTCGGCGCTTTCGTCGAGATTCTCCCGGGCACAGACGGTCTGCTGCATATCTCGCAGCTCGCTCCGGAGCGTGTGCGCCGCGTCACTGACGTGCTCAGCGAAGGGGACGAGGTGATGGTGAAGGTTCTGGACATCGACAAGCAGGGAAAGATCAAGCTCAGCCGCAAAGAGGCGCTCGAAGAGGCGAACGCCACGTAAGCCTCGCGCGCGTCCAACATAATCGTGTTCAACAAGACCGTTCTCCCCAACGGGATCCGCGTCGTCTCTCGCGAGATGCCCGGGACCCGCTCCGTGAGTCTGGGAATCTGGGTGGAAAACGGCTCGCGTCACGAATCCCGCCGGCAGAACGGCATCTCGCATTTCATCGAGCACCTATTCTTCAAAGGCACCGAGCAGCGGAGCGCCGCGCGCATCGCCGAGGAAATGGATTCCGTCGGCGGGGTCCTCAATGCCTTCACTGCGAAGGAGTACACCTGCTATTACGCCAAGGTGCTGGACGAGAATCTGCCGCTCGCGATCGATCTGCTAACGGACATTTTTCTTCACTCGGTTTTCGACCCTGAAGAGATCGAGCGCGAGCGCCAGGTGATTCTCCAGGAAATCTCGCAGACCGAGGACACGCCCGATGACTACGTGCACGATCTCTTCAGCCTCGATTTCTTCGCCGATCATCCGCTCGGCCGGCCGATTTGCGGCGACGCCGAGACGGTCAACGCGCTCGGCAGGGAGGACTTTCTCGGCTTCGTCCGCGACCGTTACCTACCCGGCCGGGTCATCGTATCGGCAGCGGGAAATCTGAATCATCAATACCTGTCGGAAGAGATCGCACGGCGGTTGGGCTCCATTCCGCAACCGGCGCATATGAGCGACGGCGAAGCCGGAGTGCCGCTGCTGCGAACGGGCGTCTTTCAGCACGCGAAAAAGCTGGAACAAGCGCACCTCTGCTTCGGCGTCGCAGCGGTTCATCAGTCGGACCCGCGGCGCTACGGCGGTTATGTTCTCAACACGCTGCTCGGCGGCGGGATGAGTTCGCGCCTGTTTCAGGAGATCCGTGAAAAGCGCGGTCGCGTCTACTCGGTGTATTCCTTTCTCTCGTCTTATCGGGACGTCGGCTACCTCGGCGTCTATGCCGGCACCAGCGTTGAATGGTCCGAAGAGGTCGTCGAGCTAGTCATTCAAGAAATCAAGAAATTGGCTGCGGGGGAGATCCACAACGACGAGATCGAACGCACAAGGAATCAACTCGTCGGCAATATGATTCTCGGCCTCGAGAGCTCGGACTCCTGGATGCGCGACATCGCCAAGGACGAGATCTACTTCGGCCGCGCGATTCCACTCGACGACGTTATCCGCGACGTGCGCGCCGTCACTCGCGATCAAGTCGTTGATCTCGCGGCCTCCATTCTCCGGCCGGAGGCGATGGCGTTCACGCTGCTCGCCGACATCGGCAAAAAAAAGCTGGATTTCGGACGCTCTTTTGGAGTATGAGTTTCTATTTCCCGGTCGCGACGTTCGGCTATCGAACGGCGGCTGCGAAACGCGAAACTTTCTCTCTTA
>DATFWH010000155.1:0-15337 GCA_035259465.1 Binatia bacterium | reverse complement strand
AGCCGGTCTTCGCGACCGCCGCGCCGCGGCTCTGGAAGAAACTCACCGCTTCGTTCACCAGCCGCTCCGGCGCGGAGGCGCCGGAGGTGATGCCGAGGCGCTCGACGCCTTCGAGCCATTTGGGGTCGAGCTCGCGGATGTCATTGATGAGATGCGCGGGAATACCGCGAGCGCGCGCGACCTTGCAAAGCTGATTCGAGTTCTCGCTGTTATGGGAGCCGATCACGAGCACGAGATCGACCGCATGCGCGAGCCCCTTGACGGCGTCCTGGCGGTTCTGCGTCGCGTAGCAGATGTCCTCTTTCGCCGGCGCGACGATCTTCGGGAAGCGGCGCTTGAGCGCATCGATGATTTCCTTGGTGTCGTCGACGCTGAGCGTCGTCTGCGTCAGCACGGCGACCTTCTCGGGATCGGGGATCGCTAACTTCTCGGCTTCGGCGACGCTCTCGACGACAAGGATGCGCCCGGGCGCTTCGCCGCTCGTGCCGACGATCTCGTCGTGCGTCTCGTGGCCGACGAGCACGATCCAGTAGCCCTTGTCGGCGAATTTTCGCACCTCGCGGTGGACCTTCTCGACGAGCGGGCAGGTCGCGTCGATCACCACCTCGAGGCCGCGCTCGCGCGCCTTGCGCCAGACTTCCGGCGCGACGCCGTGGGCGCTGAAGACGAGCCGCGCGCCGGCCGGCGCCTCATCGACCGAGTTGACGAAGACGACGCCGCGGCGCGTGAAGTCCTCGACCACGTGGCGGTTGTGGACGATCTCGTGAAAAACATAGACGGGGGCGCCGTATTTTCGGAGCGTGCGCTCGACCGTTTCGATCGCCATCTCGACGCCGGCGCAAAAGCCGCGCGGCTCGGCGACGACGACCTGTTTCACCGGCATAATTGCAGTGTGGATGAACCCCGACGGGGTGTCAAGCCGACCTGTTTTTCAAAGACGCCCGGATTTGCTATATTAATCGGATGGCGCTCAGGTCCATCGGATCGGCGACGATCTCCTTCGGCCTGGTCTCGATCCCGGTCGAGCTCTATACCGCGACGTCCTCGCAGCGCGTCTCGTTCAACCTGCTCCACGCCAAGTGCGGCTCGCGCATCAAGCAGCAGAACTTCTGCCCGACGTGCAACCTCGTCGTCGAGCGCAGCGACCTCGTGCGCGGCTACCAGCACGCGAAAGGCGAATACGTGCAGCTGACCGAGGACGAGCTCGCGGCGATGGAAGAGGAATCCTCCAAAGTCATCGACATCGCCGAGTTCGTGCCGCTGCCGAAGGTCGACCCGATCTTTTTCGAGAACACCTATTACCTCGGCCCCGACAAGGCCGGCGAGAAGCCCTACCGGCTGCTCGCCGACGCGATGGCGAAAACCGACCGCGTCGCGCTGGCGAAGTACGTCATGCGCGGCAAAGAAAATCTGGTTCTCATCCGCCCGGCCGGCGACGGCCTCATGCTGCACGTCATGCGCTACGCCGACGAGATCCGCGACTTCAGCGAAGTCGACAAGGGCAACAAGGCGGCGGTGAAAGAAGCCGAGCTCAAGCTCGCGATCCATCTGATCGATCAGCTCACCAATAAAGAGTTCCACCCCGAGCAGTACCACGATCAATACCGCGAGCGCGTGATGGAGCTGGTGAACCAGAAGCTCGAGGGCAGGAAGATCGTGCGGCCGCCGGCCGCGCCCGCGCGGGGACAGGTGATCGATCTCATGGAGGCGTTGAAGCAGAGCCTCAACGCCGAGACGCCGGCGAAAAAAGCCGCCCGAGCGCGCCGCGCCGAGCCGGCAGCGACGCCGGCGAAAAAGGCCAGAGCCAGCCGTAAATGAAGCAACACTTCACCACCCGCGAGGTGGCGAAGATATTATCCCTGCCCGAATGGCGCATCCGCTCCTGTGTCCGCGCCGGCTTCCTCGCGCCGGAGCGCGGTCCCGGCGAGCGCAACGTCTTCTCCTTTCAAGACCTGCTGCTGCTCCGGACGACCAAAGGTCTTTTAAACGCGCGCGTGCCGCTGCAAAGGATCCGGCGCATTCTGCAATCGCTCAAGAAGCAGCTCCCCGAAGATAAGAAACTCTGGAACGTGAGCGTCTACGCCGACGGCCAGCGCGTCGTGGTGAAGAACGGCGACGCGCGCTGGCAGCCCGACTCCGGGCAGTTCCTCTTCAACTTCGCCGCGCGCGAGCTGGCGAAAAAGGTGAACCTGCCGATAAAGAAAAAAATGCCGCCGCCGGAGCGGAGCGCGGACGACTGGTTCGATTTCGCGAGCGAGATCGAGGGGAGCGCGCCGAAAGAGGCGATGCGCGGCTACGAGCAGGCGCTGAATTTAGATCCCGGATTGGCCGAGGCGCACGTCAACCTCGGGCGGCTCTATCACGAGGAAGGGAAGCACGACCGCGCCGAAGGCCACTACCGCGCCGCGATCGAGAAGGACCCCGAATACGCGCTCGCGCATTTCAATCTGGGCGTGCTGCTCGAAGACGCCGACCGGCCGAAAGAGGCGGCCACGGCCTATCACAAGGCGCTGGAGTTCGATCCCACCTTCGCCGACGCGCACTACAACCTCGCGCTCATCTACGAAGTCGAGGGCAAGCGCGCCGAGGCGTTCAAGCACCTCTGGGCGGCAAGAAAGATTTATAGGGGAAGAAGGTAAGCCGGCCATTCTTCCTTCCTCCGCCTTGCGCCCCCTCCCAAAACACGCTAGTTAACCCTCAATTCCGACCAACTAAGGAGGCCGTTATATGACCGGGACGGTCAAGAAGGTAATGCGGCAAAAGGGCTTCGGCTTTATCACGCCGGACGACGGCAGCGACGACGTCTTTTTCCACCGCGGCAGCATGGCGCCGCGCGTCCAGATCGAGGACATTAACGAGGGCGACTCGGTCCAGTTCCAGTCGCGCAAGGGCGACAAAGGCCCCGTGGCCTTCGATCTGAAACTACGCTAGATTTTTATCGAGCGCTGGGAGGCACGATGCGCATTCGCACCGCATTCGCGGTCTTCGCCCTGACGGTTCTCTACCCGCTTATTGCCTTCGCGCAGACTGCGCCGACGATCTACGTCGGCCTCGTCTCGATCACGCCGTCGAACGCGCCGGTGCTGGCGGCGCAGGACGGCGGCTTCTTCAAGAAATACAATCTCGACGTGAAGCCGCTCGTGATGTCAGGGTCGTCGACCGCGGTCGCGGCGATGCTCTCCGGCAACGTCCAGCTCGTCAGCATGGCGGCGGCGAACGTCATCAACGCGCATCTCGGCGGCACCGACGGCGTCATGGTCGCCGGCATGGTCAACTTCGCGCCCTACGAGCTCGTCGTCACCAAGGACATCCGGAAATTCGAGGATCTGAAAGGAAAGAAGCTCGGCATCGCGCGCTTCGGCGGCTCGGCCGATTTCCTCGCGCGCTGGGCGCTGGAGAAAAACGGCCTCAAGCCGGGCAAGGACGTGACGATCCTCCAGACCGGCGGCAACCCCGAGCGCGTCGCGGCGGTCATGTCGGGGACCATCCAGGCGACGCTCTTGGAGCAGGCGTTCGCGATGGTGGCGAAGAAGGCGGGACTCCATTCGCTGCTCGACTATTCGACCGCGGGCCTCGACTACCAGCACAACGGCATCGGCTCGACCCGGAGCTTCATGGATAAGAATCACGACGCGATGGTTCGCTTCATGAAGGCGCTGATCGAGGGCATTCACAAGTTCAAGACCGACCGCGCCTTCGGCGTCAAGGTGCTCGAGCGCCATCTCCGCTCCTCCGATCCCGAAGTGGCGCCGACGGCGTACGATTACTACGCGTCCAAGACGCCGGATATTCCTTACGTGAACGTCAAGGGGATGAAGTTCGTGCTCGACACGCTCGCGGAGACGACGCCGAAGGCGAAGAGCGCCAAGGTCGAGGACATGGTCGACGAGCGCCCGCTGCGCGAGATCGAAGCCAGCGGCTTCATGAAACAGGTCGCGGGCAAATAACCTGCTTCACCCGCGCCGAGCCGTCTGCCAAGCTGGTCCCGAGCCCTCGCGGGACTCTAAAAACTTGACACTGAGAAGGCACTACAATGCACGTACGCGCCAATTAATTTTATGCACACGAACCGCCTGAGCAAAGAGACCAGCCCTTATCTCCAGCAGCACGCGCACAATCCGGTCGATTGGTACCCGTGGGGCGACGAGGCGCTCGCGAAGGCGAAGGCCGAGAACAAGCCGGTGCTGCTCAGCATCGGCTACTCCGCGTGCCACTGGTGCCACGTGATGGAGAAGGAGTCGTTCGAGAACGAGGCGATCGCCGCGCTCATGAACGAGAAGTTCGTCAACATCAAGGTCGACCGCGAGGAGCGCCCCGACCTCGACGAGATATACATGAACGCGGTGCAGATGCTCACCGGCCGCGGCGGCTGGCCGATGACGGTGTTCTTGACGCCGGAAGGGAAGCCGTTTTTCGGCGGCACCTATTTCCCGCCCGACGATCGGCACGGCATGCCGGGCTTTCCGAAAATCTTGAACGCGGTGGCCGAGGCCTATCACAACCGCAAAGCCGACGTGGATCAGAGCGTCGAGCAGATCCACGCGGCGATGAACCGCCTGGCGCGCGTGGGCGAGAGCGCGAAATCATTCGATCCGGAGATCGTCGTCAAAAGCGCGGAGCAGCTCGCGCAGGCGTACGATCCCGAGCACGGCGGCTTCGGCCAGGCGCCGAAGTTTCCCAACGCCGGCGTCTATGAGCTCTACCTCCGCGCGTACCGCCGCTCGAAGCAGCCGCGCCTTCTCGACATGATCGAGCACACGCTGCGGTCGATGGCCGGGGGCGGCATCTACGACCATCTCGGCGGCGGCTTTCACAGATATTCCGTCGACGCGAAGTGGCTCGTGCCGCATTTCGAGAAGATGCTCTACGACAACGCGCTGCTGCTGCGCATCTACGCCGACGCCTATACGATCAATCCCGACCCGCTCTACAAGAAGGTCGTCGAGGAGACCGGCTGCTACCTCGTGCGCGAGATGCTGAACCCGGACGGCGGATTTTATTCGACGCAGGACGCCGACAGCGAGGGCGAGGAGGGCAAGTTCTTCGTCTGGACGGAAGACGAAGTGAATCGCATTCTGGGTGAGGAGGCGGGCGCGATTTTTTCGCGAATGTACGACGTGACCGAGTTCGGCAACTTCGAGGAGAAAAACATTCTCCATCCGGTCCTGACGGCGCAGCAGGTCGCGGCGCTGTTCAAGAAAGACGCGGCCGAGGTCGAGAGGATTCTCGCCGACGCGCGCAAAAAATTATTCGCCGAGCGCGAGAAGCGCGTGAAGCCTTTCCGCGACGAGAAGATCATCGCCTCGTGGAACGGCCTCGCGCTCTCCGGCCTCGCCGCGGCGGGGAAGATCTCCGGCGAGCCCGCGTTTCTCGACGCCGCGCGCATGACCGTCGGCTTCGTGCTGCGCGAGATGCGCCGCGACGGCATGCTGCTGCACGTCTACAAAGACGGGCAGGCGAAGCTCTTGGGCTACCTCGACGACTACGCCGACTTGGCCGCCGGGCTGCTCGATCTCTACGAGGCGACGCTCGAGCGCGTCTACCTCGAAGACGCGGGCCGCCTCGCCGCGTCGATGGTGCGGGAGTTCTGGGACGAGGAGGACGGGGGCTTTTTCTACACCGGCAAATCGCACGAGGCGTTGATATCCCGCACCAAGCCCGCGTTCGACGGCTCGGTGCCGTCGGGCAACTCGGTAGCGGCGCAGGTGCTGCTGAGGCTCTATTACTACGAGGGCAACGAAGATTATCTGAAGAAGGCCGAAAAAGTCTTGCGCATCTACTACGACGCGATGGAGCAGCAGCCGTTCGGCTTCGCCCACATGCTCGCCGCGTTCGATTTCTATCTCGAGAAGCCGAAGGAGGTCGTGCTGGTCGGCAGGGAAGAAGACGCCGCGATGCAGGACTTCTTGAACGCGATCGACGCGCTCTACCTGCCGAACAAGACGCTCGAGCTGCTCGCGCCCGACGCGCCGCCGGACAAAATCCCGCCGCTGCTCCAGGGCAAAGGCCAGATCGGCGGCAGGCCGACCGCCTACGTCTGCCACGACTACACCTGCTCGCCGCCGGTGACGGACGCGGCGAAGCTGCGCGATTTATTGGAGCAGGCTTAGCCCAGCAGCGCGCCCGCCGGCCATTTGATCTCGAGCGTATATTCGAACACGCCCCAGATGAGCAGGAACACCGCGGCCGCAAGCGGCACCGCGGTCTTCCAGCTTTCCTTGCCCTCGACCCACGCGTAAAGCAGCACCAGCAGCGGCAGCGTGATCACGATGCCGAGGAGCCAGACGCCGATCGCGCCGGCGACGAACCACGCGAAGAAGCCTAGCGTGCGCCGCGCCTCGGTCGGCCGGTCGAGCTCGGTCGAAAAGACCTCGTCCATGTCGGCGGCGGCTTGGGCTTTTTCGTCTTCGTCTTTGGCGTCGCGGTGGAGCTGCACGGCGGCGAGCACGAGTCCGGGAAGCGCGATGAGATAGACCGGCATGAGCTTCGCGATCATCGGCCAATCGTGGCCGAACCACAGCGCGGCGAGAAACAGCGCGAGAAAAAACAGCGTCAGGAAAAATCGCGGCTTGAGGCGGAAGCTGCTAGGCTTCGGCGCGGGCGCCTCGGTCTTTTGATCGCCGCGCGCGCGCCGGCTCCACAGCGTCTGCGCGAGCGTCCCGATCGCGAGGACCGCGAGCGCGATCACCGCCGGGCGGTAGAGCCAGGTGTGTCCGTAGCTCGCGACCGAGCGGTAGAGATAGCGCTCCATGAGATCGCCGAGGACAAGCCCCAAAATCAGCGGCGGGCGCGGGTAGCCGAGCCGCTTCATCGCGTAGCCGAGCAGGCCGAAGCCCACCAGCACGGCGAGATCGAATGGGTCGCGCGTCGCGCTGAGCGCGCCGAGCAGGAGAAAGACGAAAATGACCGGCACCATGATCGAGTAGCGCACCTGCGCGAGCTTGGCGAGCTGGTTGGCGAGAATAAAGCCCACCATCGTCCCGAGGATGCCGGCGATGCCCTGGATCCACACGATGCTGAAGATGACGTCGGCGTTTTTTCGCACCATCTCCGGTCCGGGCAAAAAGCCGAGCGAGAGCAGCGCGACGATGAAGAGCGCGGTCGTGGTTCCCTGCGGAAATCCCAGCAGCAGCGTTGTGATCAAGTCGCCGCCGTCCTTGGCGTCGTTGGCGGACTCGGGCGCGATCACGCCGCGCACGTCGCCCTTGCCGAAGGTCTCGCGCGCGCCCTTGGACGTCTGCGCCGCGTGGCCGTAGGCGAGCCAGTCGACGGTCTGCGCGCCGATGCCCGGCACGATGCCGACCCAGATGCCGACGAAGCTGCAGCGCACGACGAGCCACCACTCGCGCAGCGTGTCCTTGACGCCTTCGAAGAGGCTCCCTTTGAGCGGCGCCGGCTGCTGCTCGACGCCGAGACGCGACAGCGCGAGGTCGAGCGCCGAGGGCACGCCGAAGAGCGCGAGCGCGACGATGCTCAGCGGAAATCCGTCGAGCAGATAGACCTGGTCGAAGACGAAGCGCATCGTGCCGCTCTGCGCCTGCTGCCCGATCGTGGCGATGAGGAGGCCGACCGCGGCGGCGATGAGCCCCTTGATCGGGCGGCGGCCGGCGAGCACCGATACCATGCTCAAGCCCCAGAGGACGACGACGAAAAGCTCTGGCGAGCCCATGAGATAGATGAGCGGCTTCGCCACGGGGATCGCGAGCGCGAGCGTGAAGGTGCCGATGAGGCAGCCGAGGCCGCCGGCCATGAACGAGGCGCCGAGCGCGCGGCGCGCCTCGCCGCGGCGGCCCATCGGATAGCCGTCGAGCACCGTCGCCTGCGAGCCCGAGCCGCCGGGGATGCCGAACAGCACCGGCAGATAGGCGGCGCAGATCGCGCTCACCGAGCTCGCGCCGATCAGCAGCGCGATCGCGCGGATCGGCGGCCAGCGCACGACCACCGGCACCATCATGCCGTAGACGAGCGGCATGCCGATGCCCTGCGGCGCGACCGCGGTGAAGGTGCCGATCGCCACACCCGCGGTAAGCGCGAGGACCACGAACGGATCGAAGAGGTTGTGGAATCCCTGGAGCGCGGCGGTAAAGAGCGAGGTTTCCATCGTCTAGCGCGGCGGCAGCGGGTCGGCGCCGGCGAGTTTTTGGAACAGCTCGATTGTGCCGGGGTCGCGCGGGATGTCGCGGATATATTTCTCCAGCGTCTCGGGCGTGAGCGGCGTCGCCTCGTCGCCGGTGAGCTTCTTGTACTCCTTGTGAAACTCGGGGTCTTTGAAGGTCTTGCGCATCGCCTCGCGCAGGATTTCCACGACCTCCTTCGGCGTCCCCGGCGGCAGGATGAAGGGCGAGCCGCCCAGGCGGAAGGTCCGATTCAGCGTGATCACCTTCCGTTCGCGGTCGTTTTTGGCGAAGGTTTCGATCTCGGGGAGATTGGTAAACGCCGGATGGGGATGCTTGTCGCCTTTGGGGATCTCGATGATCGTATGAAAGTCGACCAGCTTCTTGTCGATCCATTCGGGCGTGCGCTGCGCGATCGTGTCGGCAATGTTGGCGCGCGCGTCGACCTCTCCCCGCAGCAGCGCCGCATCGATTTCGGGACCCGAGTAGCCGGTGACGAAGCGCGGCTCTCTCAGCCCCAGAATCCACGCGAACATGCGGCCGTTCATATAGATGTCGTGCCCGACCGATTGCGCGCCGACGCGCACGCCGGTGGCGGCGCGGAGCTTGTCGAGGCTCGACAAGCCGGCTTCGCGCCGCGTCCCAAAAACGTAGTGCGTCGCGCTGTTCGGGGTGCCGAGATAGATGAACTTGTCGAGGTCGTACTGCACGCCGGGCTCGCGGAGCACGGCGTTGGAGACGAGCCCGGCGCCGACGTTGCCGATCGTGAAGCCGTCGGCCTTGGCGCCTTTGAAGATGTGATTCGCCGCCTTGCGCCCGCCGGCGCCGGGGACGAACTCGGTGATGATCGTGGGGTTGCCGGGAATGTACTTGCGCAGGAACGGAAAGACCGAGCGCGCGCGCATGTCGCCGGTGCCGCCCGGCTCGCGCCCCTGGACGATGGTGATCGTCTTGCCTTGATAGTAAGGAGTCTGGGCCGACGCGGACGAAAGCGCGAAAATGGCTAAGAAGGAGAGCAGCGGGAGTGCGAAACCACGGCTTAAAACTTTACAACGCATGGGACCTCCGTTTTCAAGCGCATCGCTCTTTATAAAAATGGAACGCGGAGGTCAAGAAGGCGGGGCGGCTATTTCGCTATCGCTTTTTATGTTGATTGCGCGTCGGGAAACTTGTAGTGAAGGGCATCGCACGACGCCCTGAATATCTGCTGCCCCTCGCGCTCGCCGCCGCGCCGCTGCTCATGGGCGCCGGCAGCGATAGCGCCGGGGTTTTGCTCGCTCTCGCCGTACTGCTGCCGGCGGCCAAGCTCGCGGGCTGGCTCGCCGAGCGCCTCCGCCAGCCGGCGGTCCTGGGCGAGCTGCTCGCCGGCATCGTTGTCGGCAACCTGTCGCTCTTCGGCTACGACGGGCTGGAGTACCTGAAAACGGATGCGGCGCTGGAGACGCTCGCGACCCTCGGCGTCATCCTGCTCCTCTTCGAAGTCGGCCTCGAATCGAGCCTCGCGGACTTAATCAAAGTCGGCGTCTCGTCGCTGCTCGTGGCGGTCGTCGGCGTCGCGTTGCCGTTCGTCCTCGGCTGGGCGGTGAGCGCGCGGCTCATGCCGGAGCACTCCTACTACGTCCACGCCTTCATCGGCGCGGCGCTCTGCGCGACCAGCGTCGGCATCACGGCGCGCGTGCTGCGCGACCTAGGGCAGCTCAAAACCCGCGAGGCGAGCATCATCCTCGGCGCGGCGGTGATCGACGACGTGCTCGGGCTCGTCATTCTCGCCGTCGTCACCGGCCTGATCGCCGCGGCCGGCGCCGGCGC
Organism: Binatia bacterium; assembly: GCA_035259465.1. Taxonomy (GTDB): domain Bacteria; phylum Desulfobacterota; class Binatia; order UBA9968; family UBA9968; genus JAJPJQ01. Next base: position 5,414 of record DATFWH010000155.1, on the reverse strand, counting down.
GCCGTTCACGGCGGGAGCGGTCGCGTGGCTCGTCGCGAAAGTGATCGTCTTTCTCGCCGCTTCGCTCTCGCTCGGGCTGTTTTTCGCGCCGCGGCTGATGGCGCACGCCGCCAGGGCGAATATCAAAGGGCTGATGTTCGTGCTGTCGCTGTCGTTCTGCTTCGTGCTCGCCTACATCGCCGCCCTGATCGGCCTCGCGGCGATCGTCGGCGCTTTCGCCGCGGGCCTTATTCTTCAGGGCGTCCCCTGGAGCGAACACGCGGCGGAAGGCGAGCGCTCGATGGAAGACCTGCTCCATCCGGTCTCGGCCTTTCTCGTGCCGATCTTCTTCGCCCACACCGGGCTGCAGATGAACGTGGCGTGGCTCGCGCGCCCCGACGTCCTCGCTTTATCGCTGGCGCTGACCGCGGCGGCGATCCTCGGCAAGCAGGTCTGCGGCCTCGCCGTCGTCGAGCGCGGCCTCAACCGCGTCGCGATCGGCGTCGGCATGATCCCGCGCGGCGAGGTGGGCCTCATCTTCGCCGGCATCGGACTGACATTATCCGTCGGCGGCGAGCGCATCGTCGACGACGCGACCTTCGCCGCCGTCGTCGTCATGGTCATGCTCACGACGCTCGTGAGCCCGCCGCTGCTTCAGTGGAGCTTTGGGAGGAAGAAATAGCGCACGCCGTGCCGTGCGCATTTTTTCGCACTGGGGCTCTGCCGTCTCTCTTACTTCCGGGAATACTCTACTATCTCGAAGTTTTCCGAGCTTTCAGGAGGCATGAAGTACTTTGTAATCTCGTCGAACTCGGCATCGCCGGTCGGTTGACTGCCGACCGGAAGGTCCTCGTTCTGTTTTTGCAGCTGTCTCTTGCAAAACTCATCGGATGCTTTCACGTAGTGCAACACGACGCGGGCTCCAGTCCGCTTGCAGAGCGATCGGACCCACATCCGTTCTTTCGGCGTGTTTCCTCCGAAATCGAACACGACTGACGTGCCGTTTTGTAGCAGCTTAACTATGTGCGGTCCGATCGCTTTTCTGAACTGCGCTGAGCGGTCGAGATATTCAGTCAGGGTGGTAATCTCTCCAGGAAACAAAGTGTCCAGCCAGTCGTCTTCTGATACCAAAACGGCATTAGCTTTCTCTGCTATTTTACGGGCAAGAGTTGTCTTTCCCGAAGCAAGTTTGCCGCAAAAGAAGTGCAAGGTGGTTTTTTTTTGAACCATCAGCTTCGGCCGCGCTCAGGCGGGAATACGAGAAAGCCGGTTAGTACTTCAGCTCCTTCTTCACCTGCTCCAGCAAAGTAAAATCCAACACGTCCGCGGGCGTGATCGTCTTGGAGCCGGGGCTGCGGCGCTGGTTCAATTGATCGATCGACCCCTGGAGCGCCGCCGGGTCGATGCGGCCGTCGAGCGCGTAGTTGGGCAGCATGACATCGTAGGAGCGCTCGGCCAGCTCCCGGTCGAGGCCGAGCCATGCCATCGCGACCGCGACCGCCTCGTCGCGCCGCTCCTTCATCTGGCGCATGCCCTTGAGCAGCGCGCGGAGGACCTTCTTCACCTCTTCGGGCTTTTCTTTCAATCGCCGCTCGAGCGTCGCGACGCCGATCGCAGGCAGCGGCAGCAGGTCGGACGACGACCCCAAGCTCCTAAAGCCCTCGCGCTCGGCGAAGAAATTGTTCGGCGGGGTGAGCACCGTTGCGTCGATAGCACCGGCGCGGAGCTGCTCGAGCCGGAGGCGCGCATCGCCGACCGACAGGATCGTCACGTCGGTCGACGGATTGATGCCGTTCTTGGTGAGGACGATGAGCATCCGCTGGTGCGACGCGCCGCCGAAGCCGCTGACGGCGAGCTTCTTGCCTTTCAAGTCGGCGAACGAGCGGATCTCCGGCCGCACCATGAGGAAGTCGGGGTTGTTTTTGGTCACGCCCGCGACGATCTTGGCCGGCAGCCCGCCCATGATGCCCCCGAGCGTCGTCGTAAGCGAGGTTATATAGCCCATGCTCCCGGAAGCGAGCGCCGCGGCGAGGATGTTCGAGCGCGCCTGGACGAGCTTGACGTCGAGTCCCTCGTTGCGGAAGAAGCCGTTTTTGAGCGCGACGTGCGTCGGCAGCTCGGTGAGCGCCCGGCTCGGGTAGCCGATGATGACTTCTTCGAGTCCCGCCTGCGCGGCATGGCCGGAAATAGGTCCCATGAGTCCTATAAGACCTATAATTCCGAGGACAAGCTGCTTCATCCCGGTGCTCCTGCGTGAAGTTTTTTTAGTTCGCGGCGAGGCGCTCGATCAGCCGGTCGAGCTCGGCGGCGGAATAATATTCGATTTCGATTTTTCCCCGCCCGCCGCGCGCCGGCACGAAGCGGACTTTCGTGCCGAGCGAGCGCTGGAGCCGCTCGATGACCGCGCGCACGTCGGCGTCGAGCGCCGCCGGCTGGCGCTTCCGCCCGCCGGTCTTCATGCGCGCCGCGAGCTTCTCCGCCGCGCGCGCCGTGAGCCCCTTGGCGATCACCTCGCGCGCCGCGGCGACGATCGCCGCTTCGCTGGACAATGCGAGCAGCGCGCGCGCCTGGCCGGCGGCGAGCCGGCCGGCCGCGATGTCGTCGCGCACCAGCTGGGGTAAATTGAGGAGCCTCAGCGTGTTGGCGACCGCCGGGCGGCTTTTCCCCACCTTGTCGGCGATCTCTTCCTGGCTGAGGCCGAAGTCCTCCTGCAATCTTTTGTAGCCTTCGGCCTCTTCGATCGCGTTCAAGTCCTCGCGCTGGAGGTTTTCGATCAGCGCGAGCGCGAGCGCCGCGTCGTCGGCCGCCTCACGGACGACGACCGGCACCTGCTGGAGCCCGGCTTGCTTCGCCGCGCGGAGCCGCCGCTCGCCGGCGACCAGCTCGTAGTCGCCGTTGGCGCTGCGCCGCACGACCAGCGGCTGGATCACGCCGTGCTCGCGGATCGACGCGGCGAGCTCGGCGATCTTCTCGGCGTCGAAGCCGCGCCGCGGCTGAAACGGGTTCGGCGCGATGCGGTCGACATCGACCGCGCTCTCGGCCGGCTCCTGCGGGCTTTCGGCGGCCGAGATCAGCGCGCCGAGCCCCCTACCCAACCCCTTTTTCTGCACGGCGGCCCTCCTCTGCATTAATCATGACTTCCTTGGCGAGCGCGAGATAATTCTGCGCCCCGCTCGAGTTGACGTCGTAGAGCAGCGCGGGCTTCCCGTGGCTCGGGCTCTCGCTCAAGCGCACGTTGCGCGCGATGACGGTGTGAAACAATAGATCGGGAAAATGCTTGCGGATCTCGTCCGCGACCTGGTGCGCGAGGTTGTTCCGCACGTCGAACATCGTGAGCAGGATGCCTTCGAGATGGAGCCCGGGATTCAACTGGCGCTGTACGAGCTTGATCGTCTCGAGGAGCGACGTGAGCCCTTCGAGCGCGTAGTACTCGCACTGGAGCGGCACGAGCACGGAATCGGCCGCGGTGAGCGCGTTCAGCGTCAGCAGGCCGAGCGACGGCGGGCAGTCTAGCAATACGAAATCGAATTTTTCTTCGATGCCCTGGAGGACTTCTTTCAGGCGCGATTCGCGCTGCTCGAACGCGACGAGCTCGATCTCGGCGCCGGTCAAGTCGCGCGTCGAGGGCGCGACGAAAAGGAACGGCAGCTCGTACTGGCGCAGCACATCCGCGAGCGCCGCCTCGCCGATGAGCGCGTGGTAGAGGCTCCTGCCGGCGCCGCCGGTGCGCTCGAAGCCCAATCCCGTCGTGCTGTTGCCCTGCGGGTCGACGTCGATCAGGAGTGTGCGCTTTTCGGCGACCGCTAGGGAGGCGGCGAGGTTGACGGAGGTTGTCGTCTTGCCGACGCCGCCCTTCTGGTTTGCGACGGCGATAATCTTAGCCATTTTGAAGTAAAATCGGATACTTACAATTCAAATAACCGACGGCCAAGCTTTATCACAGGGTAGGAAAATTTGGAAGAAAAAAGTTTCATGTTTCACGTGAAACGAAATAGGAATCATCCATACCACCCCTAACGTGCGGGACGCCGCTTCCGTCATTCCCGCGAAAGCGGGAATCCAGGCGTTTTCAAAAATTCGGACTGGACCCCCGATTAAAACGTTCGGGGGTGACTCAATGAGGCTATATCTGACTGGAAAGTAGATCCCTTCGGAATGACGGAAAAGACGCAAACGCACCTAAAGCACCGCTATTTTCCGCTTGTGCAGATAGATCGACAGCAGCGAGATCGCCGCCGGGGTGATGCCGGCGATGCGGGACGCCTGCCCCAGCGAGCGGGGCCGGATACGCGCGAGCTTCTCCCGCGCCTCGCGCGAGAGACCGGTCACCGCGGCGTAATCGATATCCTCCGGCAGGCCGACCGACTCGAAGTTCTTCGCGCGCTTGACCGCTTCGAGCTGGCGGTCGATGTAGCCCGCGTATTTGGTCTCGACCTCGGCCTGGAGCGCGATATCTAGTGGAATATCTTCGAGATTCGGCGCGAATTCGCGCAGCTCGGCGAAGCCGATCTCCGGCCGCTTGAGCAGCTGCGCCAGCGTCGTTCCGCCGCGGACCGGCGCTGACCCGAAAGCCTCTATTTTACCTTTAATTTCTTCGGGGTTTACTGTTGTGTGCTCCAGCGTCCGGAGCAAAACCGCGACGCCGTCGCGCTTGCGCTCGAGGCGCGCGTAGGCTTCGCCGCTTACCGCGCCGATCTTATGGCCGATCTCGGTGAGCCTGAGGTCGGCGTTGTCCTCGCGGAGAAGCAGCCGGTACTCGGCCCGCGAAGTGAACATTCTGTAGGGCTCGCCGTCGGTGCCCTTGGTCACCAAATCGTCAATTAGAACAGCTATATAGGCCTCGTCGCGCTTGAAGATAAGGGGCTCCTCGCCGCGCAGGCTGAGCGCCGCGTTGAGCCCCGCCATGAGCCCCTGCGCCGCGGCCTCTTCGTATCCCGTCGTGCCGTTGATCTGCCCGGCGTGATAAAGATTTTTTATCACCTTCGTCTCGAGCGACGGATAGAGCTGCGTCGGCTCAGCGTAGTCGTATTCGATCGCGTAGCCCGGCCGCATGATCTCCGCGCGCTCCAGCCCTTCGATCGAATGGACCATTTCGATTTGCGCGTCCAGCGGCAGGCTCGTCGAGAGGCCGTTGGGATAGATCTCGACGGTGTCGAGCCCTTCCGGCTCGAGGAAGATCTGGTGGCGCTCCTTGTCGGCGAAACGGACGATCTTGTCCTCGATCGACGGGCAATAGCGCGGGCCGCGGCTGTGGATTATTCCTGAATATATCGGCGAGCGGTGCAAGGATGCGCGGATCGCCTCGTGCGTCCGGTGGTTCGTGTACGTGATGTGACACGGCACCTGCTTCTGCGCGATCTTCTCGGTCGCGAACGAGAACGGCACCGGCGGGTCGTCGCCGCGCTGGACCTGGAGGCGGTCGAAGTCGATCGTGC
>DATFWH010000154.1:0-8403 GCA_035259465.1 Binatia bacterium | reverse complement strand
TCGGCGCCGGTGTTTTCGTAGCCGGCGGCGAGGCGAGACCATTCCGCCGCCCAGCGCTCCGGGTCTTTATCCGTCAGCCGCTCCAACACCGACTCTACATCTGCCATTTTGGCGCGCCGGAAGACGTTCCGCTTCCCGCTGCGGTCGCGGATCATCGCTTTTACTTCATCGAGGGTTTTAACCTGGCCCATAATGGCTCTTCGCGTACCCCAAGCCGCCGCCGAGATCAAGCTTTGGAAAACGGCGTCCGCCTATGATATTTACCTTTTCATTGTGCCGCCGCTGATTCAGGTCAAGGACCTCCGCACCTCTTTCTTCACTCCCGAAGGCGAAGTCAAGGCGGTCGACGGCGTGAGCTGCGAGATCGCCGAAGGCCGCACGCTCGGACTGGTCGGCGAGTCGGGCTGCGGGAAGAGCGTGACCGCGCTCTCGATCATGCGCCTGGTCCAGCCCCCGGGAAAAATCGTCGGCGGGGAGATTCTCTACCGCGGGAGCGATCTCCGAAAACTGGACAACGAATCGATGCGCAAGATCCGCGGCAACGAGATCTCGATGATCTTTCAGGAGCCGATGACGTCGCTCAATCCGGTCTTTACCGTCGGCGACCAGATCGGCGAGGCGGTGCGGCTGCACCAGAAGGTCGGGCGGCGCGAGGCGCGGCAGAAAACGATCGAGATGCTCCGGCTCGTGCGCATCGCCGATCCCGAATCGCGCGTCGACGCCTATCCGCACCAGCTCTCCGGCGGGATGCGCCAGCGCGTGATGATCGCGATGGCGCTCTCCTGCAACCCGAGCTTGCTGATCGCCGACGAGCCCACGACGGCGCTCGACGTGACGATCCAGGCGCAGATCCTCGAGCTGATCGAAGAGCTCAAGCGCAAGCTCGGGATGGCGCTGCTCCTCATCACCCACGATTTGGGCGTCGTCGCCGAGCGCGCCGACGAGGTCGCGATCATGTACGGCGGCATCATCGTCGAGCGCGCGAGCGCGCGCGAGATTTTCCGCCGTCCGCTGCATCCCTACACCGTCGGACTGCTGAATTCGCTGCCGGGCGCCGGCGGCGCGAAGAAGAAGCGCCTCGCGGCGATTCCCGGCGTCGTGCCGAGCCCGCTCGATCTGCCGAGCGGCTGCCGCTTCCGCGACCGCTGCCCGCGAGCGCGCGACGTCTGCGCCGGAGCGCAGCCGCAGCTCGCCGAATTGGAGCCCGGGCACTGGGCGGCGTGCTATTTCCCCGGGCCGAGCGCGGAAGGTTACCAGAACGCCGCGGCGCAGCCGAGCGCATGACATGAGCCTGCTCGAAATCCACAACCTGAAAAAATATTTTCCCGTGGGCGGCGGGCTGTTCTCGTCGCACAAGGGCGAGGTCCGTGCCGTCGACGGCGTCGATTTGACGGTCGAGGAAGGCGAGACGCTGGGGATCGTCGGCGAATCCGGCTGCGGCAAATCGACCCTCGGCCGGACGATTTTGCGTCTGATTGAGCCGACCGCCGGCGAGATTCGTTTCGAAGGCAAGGATTTGTTGAAACTCTCCTCGCGCGAGCTGCGGCAGATGCGCCGCGAGATGCAGATCATCTTTCAGGACCCTTACGCGTCGCTCAACCCGCGCATGCGCGTGGGCGAGATCGTGGGCGAAGGACTGGAGATCCACAAACTCGCGCGCGGGCGGAAAAAGCGCGAGCGCGTCATGGAGCTGCTGCACCAGGTCGGGCTGCGCGAGGACCACTACGACCGCTACCCGCACGAGTTCAGCGGCGGACAGCGCCAGCGCATCGGCATCGCGCGCGCGCTCGCGGTCAATCCGCGCTTCATCGTCGCCGACGAGCCGGTCTCTTCGCTCGACGTATCCATCCAGGCGCAGATCATCAACCTGCTGCAGGAGCTGCAGCAGAAAATGCATCTCACCTATTTCTTCATTTCGCACGACCTGCGGGTCGTCGAGCATCTGAGCCACCGCGTGGCGATCATGTATCTGGGCAAGATCGTCGAGATCGCGCCGAGCGAGAAGATCTACCGCGACGCCAAGCACCCGTACACGCGCGCGCTGCTTTCCGCCGTGCCGCTGCCGGACCCCGAGCGCAAGAAAGAGCGCATCGTGCTCCACGGCGACGTGCCGAGTCCGGTCAATCCGCCTCCCGGGTGCAGCTTTCATCCGCGCTGCGCTTATCGCGAGGATGTTTGCGACAAGATCGAACCTGAGTTAGAATCCGCCGACGGCCATGCAGTTTCGTGCCACGTTTTCGGTCCCGGTAAGCGGTCTTAGGTCCTCCTTTTCGAGAATGCTCCGCTTTTTTCCTTTTTTTCCGGCGGCGCTCTTCGCTCTCGCGCTGGCCGGATGCGCCGCTGCGCGTAATCAGGCCCCTGTTGACCGGATTTCAGACGGGCCGAAACCCGCCGCTTCGCGGCTGCGGGCCTTCGGCCAGATGCCGCTCTATTTTGTCGAGAACCGCGGGCAGGTCGACTCCCGCGCGGCTTTTTATCTGCACGGCAAAGACAAGGCGCTGTATTTCACCTCCACCGGGATAACCTTTGTGTTCTCACCGCGCGCCAATGAAAAATCGGACCTGCTCCTGCGCGCGTCGTATGAAAAGGCGTCACCCGAGCCGTGGCTGCTGAAACTCGATTTCCTCGATGCCAGGCCGACTACGCCGGCCGCCGCGGAGCAGACGCCGGCGGTCGTCAGCTATCTGAAAGGGCCGCGGGATCGCTGGAAAGCCGGCCTTAAGAGCTACGCGAAGCTCGTTTATGCCGATCTTTGGCCGGGAATCGATCTCGTTTACTCCGGGACGAGCGACCGGCTGAAGTACGAGTTCGTCGTCAAGCCGGGCGCCGACCCGAAGCAGATCCGGCTCGCCTACAGCGGCGCCTCGTCGGTCGGAATCAAAAACGGTGAATTGGAAATCGCGACGCCGGCGGGGACGTTTCGCGACGACAAGCCGTATGCGTATCAGGAAAGCGCGGGCCGGCGCATCGAAGTGCCGATGGCGTATCGGCTCGAAGCGCGGCCCGGCGCCTACGGCTTCCGCGTCGGCCGGTACGACCAGTCGAAGCCGCTGGTGCTCGATCCGACGATTCTCATTTACTCCGGCTTTATCGGCGGCGTCGGCGACGATAAAGCGAACGGCGTCGCGGTGGACGCCGGCGGCAGCGCTTACGTCACCGGCGAGACCGCGTCCGACGAAACGACCTTTCCCGACACGACGGGGGCTTTCGACCGCACGCAAAACGGCGGCGTCGACGCCTTCGTCGCGAAGGTCAAACCCGACGGCACGGGACTCGTTTACGCGACATTCATCGGCGGGGACGGTGACGACCGCGGCAACGCGATCGCGCTGGAGCAGGGCTGCGCGCCGCCCTGCGCGGCCTATATCACGGGCGAGACGAGTTCCGACGAGACGACCTTTCCGACGACGACGGGCGCATTCAACGAGACCGCCAACGGCGGCATCGACGCCTTTGTCGTCAAGCTCAAAGAAGACGGAACCGATCTTTTGTACGCGACATTTTTCGGCGGCTCGGGCACCGACCGCGGCAAGGGCATCGCCGTCGACGGCACCGGCGCGGCATACATCACGGGCGAGACCGCCTCGACTCAGACCTCTTCGCCCAATCCGTTCCCGGTGACCGTGGGACCCGACGTCACGCAAAACGGCGGCCTCGACGCGTTCGTCGCCCGGCTTTCGCCCGCCGGCGACGCCCTCGATTACGCCGGCTTCATCGGCGGCGCCGGCGACGACCGCGGCAACGCGATCGCGCTCGAGCCGAGCTGCCTTGCGCCGTGCGCCGCCTACGTCGGCGGCGAAGCGGCCTCGTCGGAGGTAAGCTTTCCGGTCACGAGCGGCGCATTCGACGAGACGCATAACGGGGGCATCGACGGCTTCGTCGCCAAGGTCAAAGCCGACGGCACAGGGTTGGAGTACGCGACTTACATCGGCGGCAGCGGCACCGATCGGGTCAACGGCATCGCGGTCGATGCGCTCGGCAAGGCCCACGTCGCCGGCGAGACGAATTCGACGGAGACTACCTTTCCTGACGGCGACGGCTTCGGCGGACTGGCTGGATTCGACAAGATTCAGAATGGCGGCTTTGACGCATTCGTCGCGCGCTTGACCGCCGACGGCAGCGCGCTCGAATACGCGACATTTATCGGCGGGGAAGGTGACGACCGCGGCAACGCGATCGCGATCGCTCCGCACTGCGTCTCGCCTTGCCAGGCGTTCGTTGCCGGCGAGACGAGCTCCGATCAAACGACTTTTCCCGACAAGACCGGGCCCGATATCACGCAAAACGGCGGCGTGGACGGCTTCGTTGCCGTAGTCGAGACCGGCGGGACGACCCTGGTCTCGGCCGGCTTCATCGGCGGCCCCAGCGACGATCGCGTGCATGCGATCGCCGCCGACGATAGAGGCGGCGTTTACGTTGCCGGCGAGTCGGGTGCCCCGCCGGTCGGCTCCACTACCCGCTTTACGACGAAAAGCGGCCCGGATACATCGCAGAACGGAGGCGTCGACGCCTTCGTCGCGAAGCTTTGCGTGACGGTCTGCCTCGACCTCACGCTGAAAATGACGGGAGCGCCACCGACGGTGATCGCCGGCGGCACGATTACATATACACTTACGGTTACAAACAAAGGTCCCGGCGATGCGACGAATGTTATCGTGACCGATGTTTTTCCCGCCGGGGCGACGTTCGTTCCAGGCAGCCTCGCCTGCACGCCGAGCGGTTCGCCGATAACGGTAACCTGCACGCTTGGAACACTGGTAAAAGGTGCGATCGTGACGCCGCTGACCTTCGGCATGACGCCGGCGGCCGGCGGTAACCTCGCCAACACGGCGGTCGTGTCAGCCGATCAGACCGATACGGCGCCGAGCAACGACAGCTCGACGGTGAAGACCAAAGTCGTTTTTCCGGACCTGGTTGTGAAGAAGCTCACGCTCGACGTTACCACCGTGCCCGCCGGCGGAGCGATTAATGTCACGGACACCACGAATAACAACCAGGCGGCGCCAACCGGCGCTTCGACGACGGCGTTTTACCTATCGACGGATAAAACTTTCGACGGCGGCGACATTTTGCTCAACAGCCGCGCAATACCTCCATTTGCTACCAAGGGGACGAATACGGGAACGACGGGTTTGATCATTCCCGCGCTCACCGCGCCCGGCACCTATTACATCATCGCCGTTGCCGACGACGGCAACGGCGTGGACGAGGGCGCGAATGAAGGAAACAATACCAAAGTTTCCAAGAAGATCACCGTCACTCCGTAATAAGGCCTAAAAAATCCGGTTGATTTCCCCACTCCAGATGGTAAACTGTCCATAGTTTTACTTCTTTCCGACTTCGAGCCTCCCGCCTTCGGGAGGTTTTTGTTTTTAAAGGAGAGCGATATGGCAACTTCGGATGCCCGCGTGCCGATGACGCAAAAGGGTTACCAGACCTTGACGGAAGAGCTGAAACGGCTGAAGAGCGTCGAGCGTCCGAAGGTCGTCCGCGAGATCGAGGAAGCTCGCGATCACGGCGATCTGTCCGAGAACGCGGAGTTCCACGCGGCCAAGGAAAGACAGTCGCTGCTCGACGTCCAGATCCGCGAGATCGAGGACAGAATGGCGCGCGCGCAGGTCATCGAGGTCTCCAAGCTGTCGGGCGAAAAGGTGGTTTTCGGCGCGACGGTCTCGCTCGTGGACGAAAACGGCGATAAGGTGGTGTACCAGATCGTGGGCGACCATGAGGCGGAGCCCAAAAACGGCAAAATTTCCATCAGCTCGCCGATCGCGCGCGCGCTCATCGGCAAGTCCGAAGGCGACGAGGCCGAGGTGCGAACGCCCGCCGGGGCGCGCACGTTTGAGATTCTCAGCGTGGAATTTAAAGACTAAGCTTCTTTCAGATCCTGAGCCGAGGCAGTCATGTCCACAGGGATCGTAAAGGCTGCTCTCATCGCCCAACTTTTCCTGCTGCTCCCGTCGCCGGCGCACGCGGCGGAAATAACCCTAACTGTCACGATAGGATATCACGGCGTTTTCCAGCTCGGCCGACCGTTTCCGATCAGGGTCGAAGTCGCAAACACCGGCCCGCCCGTCGAGGGAACCGTCGAAGCGACGGTATGGAAAGGGGGCGGGGCGAAGGGAATCGGCTCTTTCCCGATGCATCACCGCCGGACGCTCTTGATCGGCGCCGCGGCGCGTAAGAGCGCGACCTTCACCATCGATCCGGGATCGGTCAGCCGCCCGCTGGTCGTCAGTTTCCACGGTCCCGGCGCGACCGTGACACAGGAGATCGACCTCCGGCGCCATTTCGTACCCTCCGCAGTCATTCTACTGCTCACCGAAAGCGACTTCTCGATTCTTCCCGGCCTCTCGACTCCTGCGAATCCGCTCATCGCGATCTCGCCCGAAGAGCTTCCCTCGGACCCGCGCGCGTACGCCGGCGTGGCGGCGGTCGTGCTCTATGAGCCGTCGCTGCGCGAAATCTCAGGCGCGCAGAACGCCGCCCTGGAAACTTGGCTTGTGAACGGCGGTAAGATCGTCGTGCTCGGCAGCCTGCGCTATGCGCTTTACCAGGAAGCCGCGCTCAGCCGCTTCTTGCCCGTGAGAGTTTCCGGCCTTAAGCGTTTAGCTGCGCTGCCGGAGATGGAAAAACGCTACGGCGCGCCGGCGTTCGGGGCCGTCGAAGTCCAGGACGCAACCGTCACTGACGGCAGGGCGGTCGTATCGGAGCACGGCAGTCCCATCCTCGTCGAGGCGGAACGCGGCAAAGGAAAAATCGTATATCTCGCCGTCGACATCGGCCGGCCGCCGTTCTCACGCTGGGACGGCGTCGCGCGGCTGCTAAAAGATCTCGCGGCCGCGCCCGCAGAGAACTACCGCGCGCCGGCGGCCGCGTGGGACGACGCGGTATTCTCGCAATTGCTGCTGAATCGCGCCGTGTCTTCGATGTATTTGCCGGTCGGCGCGTTCGCCGCGTGGATCGTCGGCTATCTTTTCGCCCTGGGCGTGTTGACCTGGTGCTGGGATCGCCGCCGGCTCGTGCCGCGCTCGCTCGGCATCGGTTTTCTGACCGTGGTCTTTTTCGCCTCGACCGTCGGCTATCTCTATTTTTCCCGCGGCGACGGCATTCCGGACGGCGTGCTCGTTACCTCGACGCTGCTCGACTCGCTCAGCGGCGGCGAGGTCGAGGCGAGCTCCAACGCCGCCCTTTTCTCGACGATCAGACGCGACTACGATGTATTCGTGGAACAGGGCTGGACCGACTTCGATCCGCTGCCGCGGCGTTCGGCGGTCGCCGAAGAGAACAGCGTCACAGTCGAGGAGGAAGGCGGCCGCCCGCGGCTCCGCATGGCGCTCAAGGCGTGGGATTACCGGCTGTTTCGCCTGCGCTCCGTAACCCGTCTGCCGGTGCGCGTCGAGCTCGCGGCCGAGGCGGACCGCCGGCTGATCAAGGTGTTTAACAACAGCGCGCAGGATCTTACCGATTGCTGGGCGGTCGTCACCGGACAAATCGTCTCTCTCGGCGATATCCCCGCGGGGCGGACGCGCGTCCGGGAATTGCCCGCGAGCGCCGGAGATCCGGCGGCCGCCGGCGGCCGCGCGTACCGCGCGGGCCTTCGCGATGTGCATTTTAAAGACCCGGTGCGCGAGCTTTTGCTGCGCTATTCCTATTTTCCGCAGGAACAAACGAACGCGTGGAGCGGCGCGGGGCTATTTTTCGGCTGGCTTCAAACCGCGCCGCGCGGCGTGACGGTGGCCGACGGTAAAGTGCGGGAGCGCGATTATGCATTTTTTCGCGCCGCGTTTCCCGCCGGCGAGGAGGAGGAATGAAAGCCGGCGCGCTGTTTCGCGAAGGCGTCGAGGTCCATATCGCCGAAGGGCACGGATTCGCCGCCTATTTCTATTTACTCGTGCTGCTCGCCCCGGTGGTTTTCCTCGCGCTGTTTTTGCCGGCGCTCGACTCGCAGGTCTGGATTGCGCCGGCGGCGTTCTTTAGTATCTCCTCGGTATCGGCGATGATCCTGACCACTTACTTCACGCTGCGGCTCGCGAATCAAGAGTTCGCCCCCTGGCGCTTCGTTTCGCTGCGCCGCCGGTTGACGGAGGAGAAACTGCGTCCGGTTGAAATCGCCCAAGACCACATCTCGCTTCTCTGTCTCGAGGTCGGCATCCTGGTGCTGCTCGCCGCGCCGCTGCTCGCCTGGGCGGCGGCGATCGCGCGCGTTCCCGGGCGCGTGCTGGCCGCGGTTTTGCTGCTCCTTTTCTTCTACGCCTTCGTTTACGGCGTCTGGGGATTGACCGCGCTCGCCGCCTGGGAGCGCAAGCTCGAAATCCGGCAGGTCTTCATTCGCGCGTTCTTTATTTCCGTCATGATTCTCACGGCGGTCATTTACATTCCGCTGAACCCGGTTGGATTCAT